>JAGHDJ010000090.1 GCA_021159955.1 Dehalococcoidia bacterium | reverse complement strand
GATATGCCCCGAACTATAATCCCACATCTCTCCATCGCGAATAGTCACCAGATTACAGCGAAAGAGAACCTCTCCATCTTCAACTGAAATACCCATACTTGCTGCCTCAATGCCAGCTCGACCTCGATAGTATTCTTTCGGGTCATAACCCAGCACAGACATACAAGCGCAAGCACTGGAAGGTTCCATCCCTGGTGGCACTGTGCGCACTAATCCCAGCGTGCCTTTCTGTGCAAGTCTATTTAAATTCGGAGTATGAGCTAACTCCAGGCAAGTCTGGTTACCATGCTCAGGCAAGGGCAAACCTGCGGACCCATCAATTATCAAAACGCAGTATTTCACCGATTCTACTCCACACATTTTATTCCGCACAATTATAGCACATTTTCGTCTGTAACTGTCCTTACAAGAGCGCTTGTTATCAAATTGATTGGCACCCAAACCTGTGCTATCATATTTCTTGGTGGAGAGATTTTCTGGTGACACAAACAGAACTCAATATCCGAATTGACGGTCAGCCTCCCCGGTTCATCGATAATGAATGCATAAGACAGGTTGTCGAGAAGGCATTGTTCGTTGGGGGGAATACACACTCCGTGGAACTGAGTGTGGTTATCACAGGAGACCAGTTGGTGCGCCAGCTCAACGAGAAATATCGTGGTATAAACGAGACTACCGATGTTCTTTCTTTTGCACTCACAGAAGATAGAGAGTCAGAAGAGGTGGACTTTATAGCTCCCCCTGACGGCGTTACCCATCTGGGGGAAATTGTAATCTCCTATCCACAAACGAAAAGACAAGCAGAAGAACAAGGGCATTCGCCCAAAAGAGAACTGGCATTGCTGCTGACGCATGGGGTTCTTCACCTGTTGGGATATGACCACAATAGCGACCAACAGGGAGAGAAAATGAGGAAACGCGAGCGAAAAGTGCTGAGCCAGATTGAGGAAGAAGAATGAGTTCAACGGTATTCTATCGCAAGTGGCGACCGCAAACTCTGGCAGAAGTTGTGGGGCAAGAACAGGTAATTCAGACTCTGCGAAATGCCTTGCGTAGCGGACAAGTAGCTCACGCTTACCTGTTTTGCGGACCGAGAGGGACGGGGAAGACCAGCACGGGACGCATATTAGCAAAAGCGGTAAATTGTCTGAATAATAAGGGTAAGGGAGAACCATGCAACAAATGCGATATGTGCATGGATATAACTGCAGGCAGGGCGCTAGATGTAATAGAGATAGATGCTGCCAGCACCGGTGGCGTAGATGATATCAGGGATCTTAGAGAGAAGGTCAGATTTGCCCCTAACAAGGCTCGGTACAAAGTCTATATTATAGATGAAGTTCACATGGTCAGCAAAGAGGGGTTCAATGCTTTGCTTAAGACACTGGAAGAGCCCCCTCCATATGTTATGTTCATACTTGCCACGACAGAAGCTCACAAGGTATTGCCCACCATCCTGTCAAGATGCCAGCGTTTCGATTTTCGGCGAATATCACAGGCGGCAGCTATAGCAAGGTTAGAATACATCTGCGGCAAAGAAGGCATCAAGATAGAGCCCGAAGCATTGAGCCTCATTACCAGAAGTGCTACTGGTAGTCTGCGCGACGCCGAAAATCTTCTGGAGCAGCTTTCTGCTTACTATGGTTCCAATATTACCATAGAACAAACACGAAGTATGCTGGGATTAAGCGACGACATCAGAGTCAAAAAGTTAGCACAACAGATTATCACCCAGAATGTCTCCGCAGGGCTAACAACTCTGAACAGCATTGTTGACGACGCGCTTGACCTGAATCAGTTCAACCGGGAGCTTGTTCATTACCTGAGAGATATATTGATGGTAAAGGCAGGACTAAAAGGAGAGGTTGGGCTGTCGAAAGAAGAGATAAGTGAAGTAAAGAAACTCGCAAAGCAAGCATCTGTAAATAATATTATTAAAGCCATCAAGCTGTTTGGGCGGGCTGAAATATCCTTCGAAAATTATTATTCCCTGCCGATGGAGCTGGCTCTGATTGAATGTTCTCAACCAGAGATAAAAGAGGTAAAAGCATCAATTCCAGAAACGATAGACAAAGGGCATCAGAAGCCACCCTCTGTCGAACCTGCACCGACAAAAACGAAGACAAGGAAAACTAAGCAGTTGCCCCCCGAAGATATAGAGGCAGCCGCAGAATCAAAGCCTCCCGCTGGCGGCACTGCGCCCGGAGAATTACAGGTAAAATGGAAGCGGATGCTGGATAACTTACCTCATGATGTTAAGAAGGGAGCTAGCATTACTCTTATGAAACACTCCTGTGTGCCAGTGGCAATTGAAGACAATACTGTGGTGCTGGAGTTTTCTTATCCTCGACTTAAAGAAAAGATGGAGGAGACCAGTAATAAAAAAGTGGCTGAAGAAATAATCAGTGATTTTTTAGGACAACCACACCACATACGCTGCATTCTTAAAAAAAAGGATAACAAGAAAGAAAAGCCCAAGGACTATTTAGTGAAAGCAGCTGTCGAGATGGGCGCTGAAATCATTAGTATGGAGAGAGAAAATGAACAATAAAGCTATGTTACGTCAGGCACAGCAATTACAGGCGAAGTTAATGAAAGCTCAGAATGAACTAGCCGATGCTACGATAGAAGCAAGTTCCGGCGGCGGTGCCGTTACTGTTACTATGAACGGAAAGCAGCAGGTACTATCAATTAAAATTTCCCCCGATGCAGTTGATCCCGATGACATAGAATTATTAGAAGATCTGATTCTGGCAGCAATAAATGAGGCATTTAATAAAACTCAGGATATGGCACAACAACGACTAGGGTCATTGACCGGCGGACTTAATATACCAGGACTAACATAGGAAATCACACTAACAAGATATTTGAATTTTATAATAGGGGTTACGTTTTGAATAACAGGACTGCTTCTGTAGCCGAGCCGATTGCTCGCTTAATTGAGGAATTTCACAAACTCCCAGGTATTGGTCCTAAGAGCGCGCAACGACTCACTTACTTTTTAGTGCGAATGCCGTCAGAAGAAGCTAAAGCACTCTGTGAAGCCATACTGGCAGTAAAGGAAAAACTCATCTACTGCTCCATCTGCCAGAATATATCCGAGACTGACCCCTGTGCTATATGTAATAATGATAAACGAGACCACAGTAAGATATGTGTCGTTGAAAATCCACTGGATATAATGGCACTGGAACGCACGGGAGAATACACAGGGCTATATCATGTGCTTCATGGCGTAATCTCGCCCATGGACGGTATTGGTCCTGAAGAATTGAAGATAAAAGAGCTGCTAACACGATTGAAGGACGATTCTGTTAAAGAGGTAATCCTTGCCACTAACCCCAATCTGGAAGGAGAAGCAACAGCGATGTATCTCCAGAAGCTTATCACTCCGCAGGGAATTCTGACCACACGTCTTGCCAGAGGGTTACCGTTTGGCAGTGAACTGGAATATGCCGATGATGTCACTTTGAGCCGAGCGTTTGAGGGTAGGCAAGAAATCGATAAATCCTAAAAACTGCAGTAAGTGAATGCTTACAGTAGGAGAATTCTTCTATCCGCGTTTGCTATTGCATTTAACAATTTATCATATAGTTAGTGGACTTGACGTCTCCCACTCCCTCTAAATCCCTCCTGCCAGGGGAGAGAATATTATGTCATCCTCACCCTGCCCCTCTCCCTCAAGGGAGAGGGGATGTGTTTGTGGAGAAGGTCAAGGGAAAGGGGATATGTGGAATGAGGTTGCTGCGCCCTACCCCACACCACCGAGATTGCTTCGTTGCTATGCTCCTCGCAAAGACAGTGTGAATGGCGATTGCTTCGTTGCTAGGCTTCTCGCAAAGACATAAGGGAAGGGAGATTGTCTCACTGTCCCACTTCGCTGCACTCAGTGCTTCGACTCACCGCAATGGTAGATGGGGAAGAGTAAAAGAGATGAAGGTTGGCGCTGCATTTTGCTCTCCCTCCCTCTAACTCCCTCCCGCCAGGGGAGGGAGAACAAAATTGGAACACAATGACAGTGGCGGAAAACCTGACAATTAAACCTCTGGTGTGTTAGCATTTCTATGAGATGACCACACAGAGGGTTTACAAGACAGAAGCCATTGTTCTAAAAGGAATCAAGCTGGGCGAAGCAGATAAGATTCTCACTCTTTACACACCCTATCTCGGCAAGATAAGGGCAGTGGCTAAAGGGATACGACGGCCTAAAAGCAAATTAAGGGGTCATGTTGAAACCCTGACACATAGCACGCTGATGCTGGCTCGCGGCAAGAACCTGGATATTATCACTCAGGGACAAACTATTCACAGTTTCCTGCCCTTGAGAGACAGTTTGTGGCGCACATCTCATGCTCTTTATGCTTCAGAACTCACTGACAGATTTACTGCCGAACAGGTTGAGAACCTTTCTCTGTTTCAACTCTTATTGGATGCTCTGAAATTATTATGTCAAACTGAAGACGCAGGACTTATTCGTCATTACTTCGAGTTGCATCTGCTGAGTCATATTGGCTATCGTCCTCAACTTGAACGTTGTATAAAGTGCGATTCACGCCTTAATCCCACTGCTAACTTTTTCAGTATCGGCGGCGGCGGGGTGCTCTGTCCGGACTGCCAACACAAGGAATCTGCAGTTTATCCCATATCCCTTAATGCCCTCAAGACAATGCGCTTTCTGCAAAATAGTGACTGCTCCTCTGCTACCAGATTAAGAATAAACCCCAGGTTATCTGTGGAGTTAGAGCTATTGATGCAAAAATATATTACCTATCTACTGGAACGAAGGGTAGAGTCAGTAAAATGGATAGATAAACTAAGGGAACAGGGATAAGAAATAACGCTCTCTTTACCACCAACTTGAGATAATCTATAATTAGTTAGTTTTAGTTAAGGAATAATGTTAATGGCATCCAGAATAGAACGGTTAAATCAACAGCGTTGCGAAAAACTGGAGTATATCCGTGCTCAAGGGATAGATCCTTATCCTTCGCAATACCACTGCAGTCATACAGTCCAACAGGCAATAGCAGTACTGGAGCAGCAGGAGAGCGAAACAGAAGAAGATAAGATTCAAAATATAACTATAGCAGGCCGTATCACTTCCCACCGTTCTATGGGAAAATCAACCTTTATAGATATTAGAGATGGAACGGACAAAATACAGCTGTATGCCAACCGCAAAGAGCTGGGGGAAGAAAGATATAAGCTCTTAAAGAAACTTGATATGGGGGATATTATCGGAGCAATCGGCGGACTTTTCCGAACGCGTACCGGCGAGCCCACGTTGAGAATATCCGACTTCACCATACTCTGCAAGTCGCTACAGCCGCTACCTGAAAAGTGGCATGGGCTGGTTGATGTAGAAAAGCGGTATCGCCAGCGATATCTGGACCTGATTTCCAACAAAAAATCCAGAGAAACTTTCATAAAGCGAGCCAAAATCATAACCCTTATGCGCCAGTTTTTGGATGAACGCGGGTTCCTTGAGGTAGAAACTCCCATATTACAACCCAATATTGGTGGGGCAATGGCGCTGCCGTTTGTTACTCACCATCATTCTCTTGACAGCAATCTTTATCTGCGCATTGCAACCGAACTTTACCTGAAGAGACTTGTCATAGGTAATTTTGATAAAGTTTATGAGATTGGCCGTATCTTTCGCAATGAGGGGTTATCAATCAAGCACAACCCCGAATTTACCACACTGGAAAGCTATGAAGCATATGCTGACTACCAGGACGTAATGAATATGGTAGAGGAAATGATTGAATACATAGCGATAGAACTCCTGGGAACAACAAAGGTGAACTTTGGTGATGAGATTCTGGACTTCACCCCACCGTGGCAGCGAATAACTCTGAGAGATGCAATACGGAAATCAAGTGGCATCGACTTCGAAGACTACCCTGACACATCATCGCTGCGCGAGAAGATGCTCTCAATGAATATCAAGGTTGATGAGAACAAGCAGAGGGGGAAACTAATTGATGCCCTGATGTCTCAATTTGTAGAACCTCACCTCAAACAACCTACCTTTATTCTGGATTATCCTGTGGCTTTATCCCCTCTGGCCAAGCGAAAACCTGGCGATGAGCAATTGGTGGAAAGGTTCGAAGCATTTGCCGGCGGCATGGAGATAGCTAACGCTTTCACCGAACTGAATGACCCCGTAGAACAAAGAGACCGATTTGAACAGCAACGGGCAGAACGCGAGATGGGTGATAAAGAAATACAGCTGCCAGATGAAGATTTTTTGCTGGCATTGGAACATGGCATGCCGCCCACGGGAGGATTGGGTGTTGGTATAGATCGCATGGTAATGCTGTTTACCAACCAGCAGTCTATACGAGAGGTAATTCTATTTCCCCAGTTAAAGAACAAAGAATGAGGCAAAACCTATGCTTGATATAAAACTCATACGCGATAATACAGACGTAGTGCGTCAGGCACTCGTTAGACGTAATGATGATACTGCCATCCTTGAAGAATTACTCTTGTTTGATAAGCGTCGCCGTCAGCTTCTGGCTCAAGTGGAAGAGCTGCGGGCAAAG
>JAGHDJ010000067.1 GCA_021159955.1 Dehalococcoidia bacterium | reverse complement strand
GCCGCGGAGGGAGATATATCATCACGCGGTGTCGGTAAGATGACAGCACACATAGTAGGAGGGGGCGGAAAGAGACTGAGACCAGCATTGACCCTGCTTACAGGAAAGCTGTTTCACTGTCAACTGCAAAGACTGATACCCATGGCAGCGGCAATAGAACTATTGCATACCGCCACTCTGATTCACGATGATATCATAGACAGGTCACCTATACGGCGCAGTAAACCCACGGTTAATGCTCTCTGGGGAGACGACAACGCTATCCTCTTCGGGGATTATCTCTTTGCCTGCGCGGGAAGGAAGGCTGCCGAGACAGAAGAGCCGAGAATATCAGCACTGCTGTCGCAAACGCTGATGGCGATAACCCAGGGAGAGATTAAGGAAGGATTCAACAGCTATAATCTGCGCAAAACCAGGGAGGAATATTACCGCCATATCGGCAATAAAACCGCTTCTTTACTCTCCGCAGCCGCAGAATCGGGTGCTATCCTGGGTCAAGCCAGCAACAGGGAAACAGAGAATTTGAAAGATTATGGATACAACCTGGGTATGGCTTTCCAGATTATAGATGATATCCTGGACTTTACCGGCAGTGAAAAAGGGCGCGGTAAACCGGTGGGAGTGGATTTGAATATGGGCATCGTCAGTCTACCCGCGATACTGTTCCTGGAGCAAGCCCCTGAAGATAATATCTTAAAGCATTTATTTGAGAACCGAAACGACGCAGAACTCCTGAAGAAAGCAGTAGAGATGATTGCCTCTTCACCTGCTGTCACCGAATGCACCAAAACCGCCCATAACTTCTGCTCTAAGGCACGTAAATCACTGAAAAATCTTCCTGCAGGTGAGGCACACAGGTCTCTGGACAACCTGGCATACTACGTTGCAGAACAAGCATAGCAAAGGAGCTGGCGAAATAAAATCAGGAAGCGGGCTGCTCCTCTATCTGGACATCGCTCGCAGGCTCATCAAATAGCTTCTTTAGCTCTTTGCCCTCAACCATTTCGTGAGCAACGAGATATTCGGCTATCCGCGACAGCTTCACCCTGTTCTTAGTCAATATATCATAAGCAGTCTTATGTCCTTTGTCTATCAGCGCGGCAACTTCCTTATCAATCTCATCAGCAACTCTATCACCGTAATCACGCTGTGAGGCGATATCACGGCCGAGAACAATCATATCCTGCTTGTGCCCGAAGGTGCGTGGTCCCAGTTTATCACTCATACCATACTCAGTCACCATCTTGCGCACCATGCTGGTAGCCATTTCTATGTCATTACTGCTACCTGTTGTCATATCATTAAATTGAATACTTTCAGCAACTTGACCGGCAAGCAAAATAGCAATTTTTTTTCTGAGATCCGAGCGAGATACCAATCGGCGATCCTCCAAGGGCAGCTGCATAGTATAACCGCCCATAGCACCACGAGCAATTATGGTCACTTTATGCACAGGGTCAGTTCCAGGAATCATATGCGCCACCAGAGCATGCCCCGCCTCGTGATAGGCAGTAATTTCCTTCTCCTTCAAGCTTATCACGAAACTCTTCCTCTCCGGACCAGCAACGATGCGCTCAAAAGCCTCCTCTAATTCGGAGAGGGTGATTTCCTTCTTATCACGGCGCGCCGACAGGATAGCTGCCTCGTTGAGCAGATTAGCCAAATCGGCACCGCTGAAGCCATATGTCTGCTTTGCCATCACGTCTAAATCTGATTCTTTCTGTAGCGGTTTGCCTTTGATATGAACCTCTAATATAGCCTTCCTGCCATTGATACTGGGTAGGTCAGTCGTCACCTGCCTGTCAAAACGACCGGGACGAAGCAGTGCGGGGTCCAGTACGTCAGCACGATTAGTGGCAGCTATGACAATAACATTGGTGCTACTCTCAAAGCCATCCATCTCCACCAGAATTTGATTGAGTGTCTGCTCTCTCTCATCATGACCGCCACCCAATCCAGTCCCACGCTGACGACCCACAGCATCTATTTCGTCAATAAAAATGATAGCCGGGGCATTTCGTTTTGCCTGTTCAAAGAGATCCCTCACCCTGGAGGCACCGACCCCAACAAACATCTCTACAAATTCACTGCCGCTGATGGAAAAGAATGGCACACCCGCCTCACCGGCAACCGCCTTAGCCAGCAGGGTTTTGCCCGTGCCAGGAAGGCCTACGAGAAGAACACCTCTGGGAATACGCGCACCAAGCGCCAGAAATTTTCCCGGCTGCTTGAGAAAATCAACCACCTCTTCTAATTCCTGCTTGGATTCATCCATGCCCGCAACGTCAGTAAAGCTCACCATCGACTTGGTGCCGGTAAACATCCGCGCTTTGCTTTTACCGAGACTGAACACCTGATTGCCCGCCCCCTTGGCACCGCGGAACATATAAAAGAGAATGCCTCCCAAAATCAACAGTGGTATCAAACTGAGAAGCAACTGATTCCATATGTTCGATTCATCAGGCTTCACCGTCAGCTTCAACGAGCCGTCTTCAATCTTGACACCAGCCGCCGTGAGCAGTTCTCTCACGTTATCATCACTTTCCTTGTAGGATTTAATCTCATCACCACTGGTAGTGATAATATGCAATTCGTTCTTCTTCACCTCGATAGAGGCAATATTGCCGTTGTGAGCCATAACGATAACTTCGCTCAACGGAGCTTCCTCAATCTTCTCCGACTGGGGACGAATAAAGCTGAAAAGGATAAAGCTCACCGCCAGGATGACAGCCACCCACATAAGGTTTTTACTTAATGTTTGACGATCCACTAACTACTCCAATTTAAACCATCTCTAGTATAGAATGGAATTAATTATATCAGAAAAGCACCAGTAATTGAATAGCTCCTTAGTAGAGGCTCATTTAGACACACTAAAAGCCCTTTCTCCCCTTCATTGACAAGGCACCTGCGCCTAGCTATACTACTCTATATCGGGATTAGATATCTCGCAGCAGCAATGAGGTCAAGGCAGAGCGAGGGGAAAGAGCATCAGGTGAAGAAACTCTTATGCGTACTGTTGGTAGTTATTCTTGCAGCAACAGTTGTTGGTTGTGCCTGTGAGGAAGCTATTACTCCAACTACAACACCTGTGGCAAAGCCTGGGGCAACCTCAATACCAGCATCGTCAGCGGTCGAAGATATCCATACAGAAACTCCAACTCCAAGCCCGAGTCCAACTCCAAGCCCGAGCCCGAGTCCAAGCTCAACACCAACCCCAACGGAAGAGCCGAGATCCTCATTTACGCTTATAGTGACTATAGACCCTCCCTCCTCTGGTGCGGTAATGCCAAACAGTGGCGAATTCAAGCGCGATACAGCGATCGGATTAATGTCCTCCTCTCTTGAGGGTTATTGCTTTGACCATTGGTCAGGCGATGTATCAGGCACCTCACCCGTCGCCACCGTCGTTATGAATGCGGATAAGCATATCACCGCACACTTCAAGCCGAGCAGTTACAGTCTGAAGCTCCAGGTCAACCCTTACGGCAGCGGCTTGCTCAATCCACTTTCCATAGGAACACACAAACTCAATTCCAATACTGGTACGGTAATACTGACAGCCACACCCACCGCAGGGTACACTTTTGATAGCTGGACAGGAGACGCAACGGGGAAAGATAACCCCCTGTCGGTGGACATAGACAGTAATAAAGACATTACCGCCAACTTCAACATTATCATCAACACTCTGGACGTATATGTTTTCCCACCACAGGCGGGACTGGTCAACAGGGGTTATGACTCAAGAGAGTATATCGAGTATGGCACCGTGATAAAATTGGTAGCTGCTCCATCCCAAAACTACACCTTCGACCACTGGGAGGGAGCTGTTGCAGGAACATCGGACTCTGTCAGCTTTGCTATAACCTCAGATGCAGTCATAACTGCCTGCTTCAAACCCAAGAGTTACCATCTCACCATATATACTGACCCCTCAGAGGGGGGCACAGTAATCCCCGCAGAGGGCGATTATTCATCTGATAGCGCACTGACTCTGACAGCAACCCCAGCCGAAGGCTATGTATTCAGCCACTGGGCAGGAGCAGCATCAGGAACATCTCCCAGCATCTCAATTGTTATGGATTCAGACAAAGCCATCGCAGCACAGTTTAGGCTTATCAACTGAATTTATTGACAAAACCAGCTCAATTCCCTTAAATTAATGCAACAACTATTTAGAGGAGATTAATCTCATATGAAATCCCACGCCTATTTCAACAAAAAAATCGTTCCCCTGGAAGAAGCCAAAGTAAGCGTGATGACTCACGCCCTTAATTACGGCACCGCCTGCTTTGAGGGCATTCGGGGCAACTGGAATGCCGAAAAGGAGGAGATTTATATTTTCCGCATGGCTGAACACTATGAGCGGCTGGAGCGAAGCTCCAAACTGATGAGAATTGAGATGACTCACACCGTAGAGGAACTCTGCAACATCACCATAGAGCTGATAAAGAAAAGCGACTGCTATGAAGATGTCTATATCCGTCCACTGACCTATAAGAGCGGGCTGGTAATAGGCGTAAGGGTTCATAATATAGACGACGACCTCTGCATATACGTCGCCCCCTTCGGTCCCTACCTTGACCTGGAACTCGGCGCCAAGTGCTGCACTTCGAAATGGCGCAGGGTAAGCGACACTATGATGCCCATCCAGGCCAAAGCCTGCGGTCTCTATATCAATAGTGCACTGGCTAAGACCTATGCCTGCGAAAGCGGCTTTGACGAGGCGATTTTACTCACCTCAAACGGCTATGTTTCAGATGGAAGCGGTGAGAATATCTTTGCAGTAATTAATGGACAACTGGTAACCCCACCACCCAGCGACGATATCCTGATAGGTATCACCAGAGATTCAGTTATCACCCTGGCACGCGAGGAATTAGGAATAGAGACTGTGGAGCGTTCCATCACCCGCAGCGAACTTTATTGTGCTGATGAGTCTTTTTTAACCGGGACCGCGGCTCACCTGACACCCGTTGTAGAAGTGGACCACAACAAGCTGGGTGATGGTCGCATAGGTAAAATAACACGACAACTGCAGAAGCTATATATGGATATTGAACTGGGAAAGAACCCCAAGTATCTCCACTGGCTCACTCCTGTCTACGGCAAATAAACGTTATCGCCCTCTCACCAGTGAGAGAAATTCGGAGCGAGTGCTCACTTCACTGCGGAAGGTGCCCCTCATAGCGGAAGTTATCACCTTGCTCCCCGGCTTTTTGATTCCCCTCATAGTCATACAGAGATGCTCTGCATAAATAACTACACCGACCCCCTGGGGATGCAGCGCCTTCACAATGACCTCAGCTATCTGCGTGGTAAGACGTTCCTGGAGCTGAGGACGCCTGGCTATAATCTCAACCGCCCGCGCTATCTTGCTGATGCCGACAACTCTGTCATTGGGGATATACCCCACATGCGCCATGCCAAAGAAGGGAAGAAAGTGGTGCTCACACATAGAGTAGAAGGGAATCTCCTTGAGAATCACCATTTCCTGATGCTTTTCATTGAAGGTGGTATCCAGCTCCTCCGCCGGATCACGGTCAAGCCCGACAAAAAGCTCAGAATACATTCGGGCTATACGACCGGGTGTCCCAACCAAACCCTCGCGCCGGGGGTCTTCCCCGATAGCCTCAAGCATTGAGAGTGCCGCTTGTTCAATTCTGTCACGGTCAATCACTATTTTCTGATACCCCCTGAATTATCAATCCCAGCCAAGAAACCCTTCCACCGCGTTGATGTCAGCAGGGGACTCGGCAGGGGACACCGCTATAGACAGTGCCGTGTCAGGGTCCTTAAGCCCATTGCCAGTTATCACGCAGGCAATTATTTTGTCACTCACATCCATACCACCCTTTATCATCTTGATAAGCCCGGCTACAGAAGCAGCCGAAGCAGGCTCACAAAATACCCCTTCTTTAGCAGCAAGAAGTTTATAGGCAGCTATAATCTCATCATCGGTAACAGAACCAATAACCCCACAGGATTCATCCCGAGCGGCAACTGCTCTGCCCCAGCTGGCAGGATTACCAATGCGTATTGCCGTTGCCAGAGTCTCAGGCTGTTTAATGACTTCACCACGGACAATAGCCGCAGAGCCCTCAGCCTCAAACCCCATCATCTTTGGCTTTTTCTTTGATATACCTGCCTGATAATATTCTCTAAACCCCTTCCAGTAAGCAGTAATATTACCCGCATTGCCCACGGGAATAAAGAGATAATCAGGGGCATCCCCAAGGGTATCAACAATCTCAAAAGCGGCGCTCTTCTGCCCCTCAATGCGGTTGGGATTGATAGAATTAACCATAGCAACAGGATGCTTCTCAACCAGAGCGCGCACTATATCAAGCGCCTGGTCAAAATTACCATCAATGACTATTATCCTGGCACCTTGCGTTATAGCCTGAGCCATTTTACCCAGAGCAACATTCCCTTTGGGAACAATAACCACACTGGTGAGACCAAAACGGGCAGCAAAGGCAGACGCAGAGGCACTGGTATTGCCCGTAGAGGCGCAAATAATTGCCTTACTGCCAGCTTCCATTGCCTTAGCCACGGCAACCACCATACCTCTGTCCTTAAACGAGCCCGTGGGATTACAGCCCTCAAGCTTAAAATACAACTCCCCACAACCCAGTTCCTTCTCCAGCGTTGACGACCTGATGAAAGGAGTATCCCCTTCACCAATCGTTATAATGGGAGTAGCAGAAGTTACCGGGAGGAAGTCGCGATAGCGAGCTAAAACACCCTTTGTCATTACATCTCCTTACAGGAAGGATTCTACCTCCTCCCCCCAATCCATTTTCATCGGCTTTAAATATCCTTTTTTGCGGGAACAATCTTCACAAAAGCGTTCCCCTTCACCATCGGCTTCATCGCACACAAGGACATATCTCTCAGGATATTGCATCGTCTTCCCGCAAGCATCACAAACGAGAGCCCCTATCGCCACAGACCCTATAATTCTTTTCCCCATCTTTTTCACTCCTCTATCAAAACTGCGCGGAGAAAACGTTACTATTCCACACGAATAAAATTGCTTATCTCATCCACCACGGACAACTCCTCCATTTGCCTGAGCGCACACTGCATCTCGGACTCCCTTGCAGGGTGGGTCATAACAACTATTTCCGCAGTCTGCTTTTCTGCATTAGATAACTTCTGTATCACCGAAGAGATACTGATAGAGCTCTCACCGAGCACCCTGGTTATCTGTGCCAGCACCCCGGGTTTATCAACAACGTTCATCCTGATGTAATACCGCGTCTCAATTTCAGAGATGGGCTTGAGCTTTTTACCAGCGTCCAGCCTCAACTCCGGCCCACTGCTTCTCCCCATTGCGATATTCTGAGCAGCCCTGATAACATCACCCACAACGGCACTGGATGTGGGCAATGCCCCCGCTCCCTGTCCATAAAGCAAGGTCTTGCCTACAAGGTCTCCCTCTATCTGAACCGCATTGAATACGCCGTCAACCTTAGCCAGAAGGACGTCTTCGGCAATAAAAGTGGGATGAACCCTGACCTCAATAGCTCCATCTTCTTCTCTGGCAATAGCCAGAAGCTTGATAACATACCCCAACTCCTGAGCATAACTAAAATCACGCCAGTCCAGATGGGTAATCCCTTCACAGTAAATATCATCGGGGTGAACACCAACATGGAAGGCGAGAGTAGCCAGAATGGCAAGTTTATAAGCGGCATCCTTCCCCTCTATATCGCTTGTTGGATCGGGCTCGGCATATCCCTTCTCCTGAGCCTGCTTTAAGGCAGATGCGAAATCCATATTTTCTTTTGCCATACTGGTCAAAATATAATTGGTGGTACCATTGATAATGGCATGAATGCTCGAAATCCTGTTAGCACCCAGTTCATTTCTGAAGGTGGCAACTAGAGGAATTCCACCGCCCACACTGGCTTCGCAAAATATGTCCACCCCATGCTCCCGTGCCAGGGAAAGAAGCTCATATCCATGCTTGGACATAACCTCCTTGTTAGCCGTAACCACCCACTTGCCACATGCGAGAGCCTCCTTCATATATTCCAGTGCAGGATGCTCTCCACCCATAAGCTCTATTACAATAT
>JAGHDJ010000079.1 GCA_021159955.1 Dehalococcoidia bacterium | reverse complement strand
GCTATCAAGGTGATAGGGAAGCCATAAAAGCATTTCTGGATTCATCAGTAGATACCGAACAATTACAAGAGTTAAGAAAGGCTTCAAATCTTGTAGAAGCATCAAATAGTGATAAAAAACCTGATATCAAGAAATTAGAAAAGATTTTAAGTAAAGCTGTCGATATGAAAAGCAGAAACAGACTTATTGTCCAATCGTATGAAAAAGGCTATTCTCAGCATATGATCGCCAAAGTATTGGGTATATCACAAGCTGCTATTTATGGAGTTATTAAGAGGAGTCGGCAATGAGTTGTCATTTTTATCTGACCCCTTTTTATAGAAACTTCTTTTTAAACCAAACCAACTCATCTAACTTCTCCCATTAATACTCAGTATATTCAATCTGCCCTTTTACAGCGATATCGGTATAGAGATTAGTCTCTTCACGTGAATTAATAATTAATAAAGACAGTTTTCACCTTTATCACTTACTTTTATGGTTCTCTTAAAATAATCTTTTGGGTTTCACATGTACTGCACATTGAGAATCTATACTAAATGTGATAACTAATAATACTTCAGTTTAACAATTTATACAATAAAAGGAGAAAAGATCATGGATGATAATAGCAAGTGCCCGATAACTCACAAACATACTGAGAATAGTGGCACATCGAATAGTGATTGGTGGCCAAACCAATTGAATCTCAGAATACTTAAGCAAAACTCTTCCGGGAGCAATCCGAGGGGAGAGGAGTTTTCTTACGCTGAAGAATTTAAGAAACTCGACTTTGAGACCCTGAAGAAGGACATCTATGCTCTGATGATAAATTCACAGGATTGGTGGCCAGCGGATTATGGTCATTATGGGCCTTTCTTCATCCGTATGGCGTGGCACAGTGCAGGAACGTATCGTACAGGTGACGGACGAGGCGGAGCGGGGTCAGGTAATCAACGCTTTGCACCTCTCAACAGTTGGCCCGACAACGTGAACCTCGACAAAGCGCGCAGGCTTCTTTGGCCGATCAAGCAGAAATACGGGGAAAAGATCTCCTGGGCAGACCTTATGATCCTCGCTGGTAACTGTGCCATCGAGTCTATGGGATTAGAAACTTTCGGATTTGCCGGTGGACGTGAGGACATTTGGGAACCGGAAGAGGACATTTATTGGGGCTCTGAGGCAGAGTGGCTTAGTGATAAACGTTATTCAGGGGACAGGGATCTTGAAGATCCACTCGCCGCTGTCCAAATGGGACTGATCTATGTGAACCCTGAAGGGCCGAATGGTGAACCTGATCCAATAGCGTCTGGCCGTGATATTCGGGAAACGTTCGCGCGTATGGCTATGAACGATGAGGAGACCGTAGCACTTACTGTTGGCGGACATACCTTTGGAAAATGCCACGGTGCGGGGGATGCAGCACATGTCGGACCTGAACCAGAAGCTGCTGGTATCGAAGAGCAAGGTCTCGGCTGGAAGAGCAGCTATGGCAGTGGTAAAGGTGCAGACCAGATAGGTAGTGGTTTGGAAGGCGCATGGACGCCGACTCCGACGCAGTGGGACAGTAGTTACTTGGACATGCTGTTTGGAAACGAGTGGGAACTCACGAAGAGTCCCGCTGGTGCTTGGCAGTGGACGCCCATGGAAGCAAGAGAGAACAATCTTGCACCCGCAGCTGATGATCCTTCAAAGCGGGTTCCTATCATCATGACCACCGCCGACATGGCTATGAGGATGGATCCGATCTACAAGAAGATTTCACAGTATTTCCGTGAAAACCCTAAAGAATTAGGAGACGCCTTCACCCGTGCGTGGTTCAAGTTAACCCACCGTGATATGGGTCCACGCTCACGCTATCTAGGACCAGAGGTTCCAGTAGAGGAACTGATCTGGCAAGACCCGGTTCCCCTAGTCAATTATGAGCTGATCAACACACAGGAGATAAATATCCTCAAAGGGAAGATTCTCGCTTCTGGTCTGTCAATCTCTCAACTTGTCTCAACGGCTTGGGCATCGGCATCAACGTTTCGGGGATCTGATAAACGTGGTGGTGCAAATGGAGCGCGCATCCGTCTCACACCACAGAAGGATTGGGAAGTCAACCAGCCTGAGCAATTAAATAAGGTGTTGCAGACCCTTGAGGGAATCCAACAGAACTTCAACAACACGCAGTCAGGTACCAAGATTGTTTCACTAGCTGATTTGATTGTCCTGGGTGGATGTGCAGGTATCGAGGAAGCTGCGAAGAATGCTGGACATAATGTTAGCGTTCCCTTTACCCCGGGACGTACTGATGCGTCGCAGGAGCAAACTGATGTGGAATCCTTCGCTGTGCTTGAGCCGATTGCAGATGGCTTCCGTAACTACCTCAAAACTAAATACACAGTGTCAGCAGAGGAACTTTTGATTGATCGTGCGCAATTGTTGACACTAAATGCTCCAGAGATGACAGTTCTCGTTGCCGGTATGCGCGTCTTGAATGCAAACTTCGAACAGTCTACTCATGGCGTCTTAACAAAGAGAAGAGAAGTGCTTAGTAATGACTTCTTCGTAAATCTGCTTGACATGAGCACGATCTGGAAGGCAAGCTCAGAAGACAAAGATATGTTTGAAGGGCATGATCGAAAAACAGGTGAATTAAAATGGACCGGAACCCGTGTTGATCTTATCTTCGGCTCTAACTCCCAGTTACGTGCTTTAGCAGAAGTCTATGGGAGCGAAGACTCCCAAGAGAAATTCATATACGATTTTATTGCATCATGGAATAAGGTAATGAACCTTGACCGATTCGACCTTACATAGTTTGTATACTGCAAAGTAATTCTGATAATTGCTTCTCTTTTCTAAGAGATGAAATTTAGGGCACCTTTATACAATGCTCATTAGCTCATGGTGTACTTGTTAATGCTATAATAGAAAAATAAAGGGGGAGTTTTCATGCCAAAATCACACAAACTAGTCTATGCTATTTATGTTATTGTGTGGATCATCATGGCAATCAACCCTAAATACCCTCAGGATTGGCTTCTTGAATATGTATTTTTATTTCTTATCTTCCCACTCACCATCTCGTCGGATAAAAAAAATAACTACATCCTTCTAACTC
>JAGHDJ010000018.1 GCA_021159955.1 Dehalococcoidia bacterium | reverse complement strand
TATGTGGATTTTTCGCCGCAGTTCGTCTTCTAAAGTAAATGATGTCTCCAGTAAATTACTTATAGTTTCATCTGGCTTTATGGCTTACACTCATGGCAAGAACGATGGACAGATGCCTATGGGCATAATCGCTCTCACCTTAATGGGTTATTGCGGATGGAACGAATTCCATATTCCTATGTGGGTGGTTATTATTTCCGCAGCCTCTATTTCGTTGGGTACTGCCATCGGGGGAAAACGTGTTATTGGAACTGTTGGCTTAAAGATAACCAAGTTGCGTCCGGTTCATGGTTTTGCCGCAGATATATCTGCGGCTATGGTTATTGAAGGGGCATCCCACGTCGGTATTCCTGTAAGTACTACGCATTGTATTAGTGCTGCTCTGATGGGGGTCGGGAGCACCAAACGGCTTTCTGCTGTGAGGTGGGGAGTGGCAAGAAGTATTGTTATTGCCTGGCTGGTAACGTTCCCTGTCTGTGCTGGTCTCGGTTGGGCATTTGCTAAGCTGTTGGAAGGACTTGTTATTTAGTCGGCATTGTCAGGGTTTTAACTTAAGTTTTTCGCTATCGATAATGTTATTTATTTCTGTTACAGCTTGTGCTGCCTTGTCTTCGTGGTTTATCACTATGTAGTTGAATATACCCATATGTTGTAACTCTTCCTTGGATTGTGTTGTTCTCAGTTTCATAGTCGCTCTTGACTCTGTATTACGTTCATCTAAACGGTTAGCCAGGGTTTCCTGTGATGGAGGTGAAAGAAATATCAGGATGGCTTGAGGTATGGCTTTCTTAATAGTGGCTGCGCCCTGAACATCTACCTTTATTATAACATCCTTGTTTTTTGCTAGTGCTTCGTCAATCTGGCGTTTAGGGACGCCATACCAGTTATTGTAGACCTTCGCCCACTCTAGAAAAGCACCCTGTGCTACCATTTGGTGGAAGACAGATTCGGAGAGGAAATAATAATCTATACCATCCTTTTCTTCAGGTCGTGGTTTGCGGGTTGTGGCAGTTATCGCATAATGTCGCTGGGGATAATTTTGCTTTTTCATTTTGCGCAGTATGGTATCTTTCCCCACACCCGATTGTCCTGAGAGGACAACCAGCAAAGGTTGTGAGTTTGTTCCTTTAGCCAAAGCTGTGTATTCTTGCATTGCATTGTCCTTGTTAATCCACTCTTAATTCAGGAGTTCCTCTGCTGGTTGTTACTCTACTGGCAATTGTTTCTGGAGCAATGGCTGCCAGGACAATATGTCCGCTGTCCATAAAAAGAACAGCTCGTGTTCTCCTGCCGTTAGTCATGTCTATAGTTAAGCCGGACTTTTTGCCTTCCTGGACCATTCTCTTGGTAGGTGATGAATGTGGTGAGACTATGGCTACAACCCTGTTTATAGGCAAGATGTTGCCGAATCCGAGGTGAATTAGTTCAGCCTGCATTGAGAATGCCTCCTTAATAAATAATACTATATTTTCTTTCACCACTGCAGAGTTCGAGGTGTTTATGACGGACAAAGAGTTTCCATATCCTGCCAGAAAGTTGAATATGAGATATTTACTGCCTCTGCGTTGTGTATAATTGTCTCTCCTTTAGCTACCAGTGCCGCTATTCCGAGGGTCATTGCCAGTCGATGGTCTCCCTTGCTGTCACATTCTGTTCCTTGCAATTGCGTTCCGCCTTTGATAATCATGCCATTGGACAATTCCTCTATACTAGCTCCCATTTTCGACAACTCCTGTGCTGTAGTTGTAATTCTATCAGTCTCTTTAAAGCGCAATTCAGCAGCATCTTTTATAACTGTTCCAGTCTGAGCTACAGAGGCTGCCACTGTTATAATTGGTATTTCATCAATTATTCTTGGTATCAAGTCCCCTCCAATTTGAACACCCCTTAACTTGCTTGTCTTAACCAAAATGTCAGCAATAGGTTCTCCTTTTTCCCATCGTTGATTTTCTATCTTGATATTGGCTCCCATCTTTTGCAGCACATCAATAATACCTGTTCTGCTGGGGTTAACGCCAACATTTGATAGCTTGATTCTGGCGTTTGGATGGATTGCACCTGCTACCAGCCAATATGAGGCTGAACTGATATCTCCTGGGATGCAGATGTCAAGTGATTTTAAAGGGGAATTCTGGGGGGTGATGGTCGTGATTAAGTTGCCAAATTCTATTTGCCCTCCCATATTTTTGATGAGTCTCTCCGTGTGATCTCTGGATTGAGACGGTTCTACCAAAATTGTTGTGCCCTTGGCGTGCAGAGCTGCCAGTATCAGTGCTGATTTTACCTGTGCACTGGCTATTGGTAGTGAGTAGGTTATTCCCTGCAGTTGCTTGCCGTTGATAATCAATGGAGCTTTGGAGTTATTTCCCTTACTATATATCTCAGCCCCCATTGCACGCAGTGGTTTGATTATCCTTTCCATGGGGCGTGAACGAAGTGATTTATCTCCTGTGATGATAGATAAAAACGGCTGCGATGCTAGTAATCCTGCCAGTAAACGCATGGTAGTGCCACTGTTTTTGGCATCAAGCGCCTCACCGGGTTCTTTCAGCCCTTCTTCCCCCACACCCGATATTACGAGAGTTTTTCCGTCATCTGTTTTGCCTTCAGAGGATTTAATCTTGACTCCCATACTCCGCATGCAGGCGACGGTAGTCCAGCAATCTTCGCCCGAAGGGAAATTTTCTATTTTGGATTCCCCTCTTGCTATTCCATTAAATATGACGGCTCTATGGGATATGGACTTATCACCTGGTAAAGTTAATTTACCACTCAGAGTGGAGGGAGCTTTTAACTTCTTTATCATAGTGATTGTTTATTACTCTCCTCCATCCATTTTTGGCGTGCTGCTTTTGCCTGAGACATAGCATCCCTCAACTCAGCGGCGTGCTCATTGTTCGTCATCTGGCGGAGCTTGTTCAGTTCTCCAATAAAAGCATCTAACCAGTAAGACACATTATTCTGGTTGGTGAGGAATATATCACTGAGCATTTTTACGTCACTGGAGGCGAGTCTGGTGGTATCCCGATATCCTCCAGCAGCCATCCTGGACATACGGGACCATTGAGGGCTCTTGGTTGTTGTTGCTACCAGCGCAATTGATATCAGGTTTGGCAAGTGGCTGATGCCGGCAACCAGTCTGTCATGCTCTGAGGCGTTGATAAAAAGTGACTTGGCTCCAACTCGTGCAACCAGCTCATTCATTGCTCTGAGTGCTTCGGGAGTAGAAGTCGCATTCTCAACGAGACAATAGGTGCATTTGTGGAACAGATTGAATTCGGCAGCTTCAATGCCAGCGCTTTCTTTTCCTGCCATAGGGTGTCCGCCGATAAAGTTGACTGTCGGTGGCAGATATTCTTCTGCCCATTGCATACCACATTCTTTGGTGCTGGCAGTATCGGTAACCACACATCCCGATGGCAGGCGAGCAGCAATACGCTTCATAACATCCTCGATAGCTGTTACTGGTGTGGCTATAATGACCATATTGGCATTACTGACTGCTTCTTCTACGCTGTTTGCTTCCATATCTATAGCACCTCGCTGGCGTGCCATAAAACGCGTTTCAGGATGACGGGCGTAGCCCACTATCTCCAGGTTGTCAGGGCTATTCCGTTTGAGTGCTAGTCCTATGGAACCTCCGATTAACCCCAGCCCGATTATAGAAATACGCTCTTTCATAATTTTGTAACCCTTTGGCAACCACATTATAGGCGTGATTGTTTCACAAGTAAATTTTGTTTGCGCAATCTCTTACTCTTATTGTCTTTGCGTCCCGATTCTATCGGGACTCCCCTGGACTCCGTATGAGTCCTTCTATGGAAGGATAATCGGAGGATGAACGAAGTATCATCGGAGAGTG
>JAGHDJ010000061.1 GCA_021159955.1 Dehalococcoidia bacterium | reverse complement strand
CAACAGAGCAGCCCGACTAAATCCCATTGATGCCTTGAGACATGAATAATCCGGATATATTTCCCTGAAAAATTACAATCTCTTGTCATCACTATGACAATAATCTGCTATGGGACATTCGTCACATCTGGGATTACGAGCATGACAGGTTTCCCTGCCAAACTCAATCAAGGTCATATGTCCCCTCTTCCGTTCAGCAGGTGGTATCAGTGACTCCATTCTGGCTCTTAAAGCATCATATCCCTCTCGTCCATCCGTCATTCCGAGCCGACGCATTATGCGAAAGATATGGACATCTATGGGAATAACAGGAGACTCTTTCAACGCCATAAGAAAAACATCAGCGGTCTTGCGCCCAATCCCCTTCAGTGAGAGCAGTTCCTGCCGTGCTTTCACATATGTCAAATTAGTTATGTCATCTAAAGTGCCATTATACTTATTCGCTATACTCAGAGCAAGTTTTTTTATTCCAGATGCCCTGGTATGGTAAAATCCAGCGGGCTTAATAGCCTCTTCTATATCCTCTATGTCCGCCTGTGCCACAGATTTAATGTCGTTAAACCGTCGAGTAAATTCCCTCATAGCATAATCAACGTTCTTCCAATAGGTCCTCTGAGATAAAATTATGCACACCAGTGTCTCAAATGGCGTATATTCCTTCCACCACTCGCTATAACCATAGTTTTGAGAGAGAATCATCACAATCTCGCGCAAAGCTTTGGCTTCTAATTTAGCCAAATCCACTATCCTCAAGTAAAAACTTCAACATTTAACGAGAGACGGGGTTTGTTCTACCGAATTCTTTTGCCAATTGACTAGAACTGAAATAAATCATAGTTGGTCTGCCATGAGGACAGGTGCGTGGCATATTTGACTGCTCCAACTGGCGTATCAAACTTCGCATTTCCTCAAGACTCAATATTTTCCCTGCTCTGACTGCCCCGTGACAGGCAAGTGATATGGTTATACCTTCCTCACGGACTTGCGGGGAACTTTCTCCATCAAGGACATCCATTATGTCACCTATTACCATGGAAAGCTTTACATGTTGGATAACTGCAGGTATCGCCCTTACCAGATATGCCCTGCCACCAAAGTGCTCAATGGAAAAACCAAATTGAGTTAATGTCGTCCCTCTAAGTTTCATAAGTTGTTCCTGACGGATATCAAGCTCAAGCATTATGGGTTCCAGAAGTCCCTGCACCTCTAATTTATGATTAGCTCTCTGCTCCTGTATTTGTTCAAAGAGGACCCTTTCATGCGCAGCATGCTGGTCAACTAGATACAACCCATTGCCGCCTTCAGTAATAATATAGGCATTAGCCATCTGCCCAATGACACGCATAATGGGAAAGCCAGAGCCAGCTCCGCCATCTGGAGGAGAATTTTGCAATTCTTCTCCTACACTGTCCCGTAACGAATACCCCTCAATGTCACCTGACCCTGAACCAGAATACTTAGGCTGAAAAGCAAAAGGTGCTGTAACTTCAGGTAGCTGCGCTCTTGACTGCTCCATGACAACCTGCCGTATAACGCCACGCACCGTGCCAAAGAGGGACTGCTCGTGACTAAACTTAACCTCAGATTTTGTAGGGTGAACATTAATATCAATATCACGTGGTGGAATTGATATATCAATAACGGCAAGAGGGCGCCTCCCCACCATTAACAACCCATGATATGCTTCTTCAACGGCTCTAGCCAGCATAGCATTACGCACCCATCGCTTATTAACAAAAAAATTGAGTTGCCTGCGACTGGCACGACTTATGTCAGGAGGACTTACCAATCCCCTAACTCTGGGAACAGCATCTTGACCCTCCATTTTGTCAGCACCTACTTCCAGCATTGCCTGAGCAATTTTCCAGCCATATACTTCAGACAGGACGTCCCGCAAGACGCCATTACCGGAAGTGCGCAACACCGCTTTGCCATCAACAAAAAGAGTGAAGCGGACATTGGGAAAAGCAAAGCTTTGCCTGGTAACAACATTAACGATATGACTATTCTCAGTAGCTGTTGATTTGAGAAACTTAAGGCGGGCAGGGATTTCACGAAATAAATCCCGAACGATAATCGTGCTTCCCCGAGGGTGTCCACGTCTGCCTTTTTTCTCCACCACACCACCCCTGAGTAAAATATAAGAGCCGACACTATCGTTGTCACTATCACAGGTCACAAGGTCAACCTGCGCTACTGAGGCAATAGTGTGCAAGGCTTCCCCGCGAAAACCCAGCGTTTTCACGCTCTCTAAATCCGCAAATGTTTCTATCTTACTCGTAGCGTATCTATGAAAGGCATTCTCCATATCGGAAAAAGGTATCCCTGTACCATTATCCGATATACTGATAAAGTTTACACCACCTCCACGAACCTCAATCACAATCCGAGATGCCCCCGCATCCAGAGAATTTTCCACCAGCTCCTTCACCACAGAAGCAGGCCTCTCCACCACCTCACCAGCGGCAATCTTAGATGAAACATCGGGGGGCAGAATATTTATAGTCATTCAACAATTCCAGTCTGTTTACCTAATATCAGAGCCCAACTATTTTACATCACCTTCGCCTATCCTTCAATCTCTCCTACTCCATGATAACTTATTCCTACCGCCTATTTGACAAAAAATATAATCTTATAGTAGTATGTCAAATATTGAAGGGTAAGGGGAAGCTTTTCGTCAGATGACTACATCTATTGCCGTAACATCAAGTTATGGCAAAGGAAATAGCAAGTTAGCCATAAGGCAGGCTTGCTACTCTGTATATAAAGCTCCAAATTATGAGGCTGCACCAAAACTCCAGCACACCTGCTTGATTTTGATTTAAGTGATATCCCTGAAAGAGAGTGACACACTTTTTAATATGCAACCTGAAAAGAGAGGGGGGTCATATGTAGAGAACGGCAAAGCAAGAAGGTCTGCCAAAAGGTAGAGGCATAATTTTGTAAAAAGGAAGGAATGATATGAAAAGGAAAAGCTTAGTAACTATACTTATAGCGATACTGGTAATAGCTGCTATGTTACTGCCAGCGTGTGGTGAAGAAGAAGCAGCGCCAACAGCAGCACCAACAGCGGCTCCAACCGCAGCTCCGGGGAAAACTGCAGCACCAACAGCTGCTCCAACCGCAGCACCCGGGAAAACTGCAGCACCAACAGCGGCACCAACTGCAGCACCAACTGCAGCACCGTCAGGTAAGACGGTAAAGCTCCGCTGTTCAATCGCTTTTCCACCCACAATGAACATGGTGGCAGAAGCAGTGCACTGGACAGAGGAGGTAACAAAGGCAACCAACGGACGAATCCAATTTGAATGGTTCTTTTCAGGTGCCCTCACAAAGCCTCGAGAAGAACAACCCCAATGCTCTGATGGTGTTGTCGATTTTGTTGGGACATCCTGCACCTGGTATCCAGCACAGATGTCTCTATGGGAAATGAACGGCGCCCTGCCCTTCCAGCCCAGCGATAGCAAAACAGCTGGATTGATGAAGTGGCAATTATATAATGAATTTCCCGAGATGCAAGCCGAACTTGAAGGCAGAAACATGAAATTGATGTTCATTACACCCTATGGTGACTACCATATCATGTCGCGTGTACCAATAAACACGATAGATGACATCAATGGTCTTAAAATAGCAACACTGGGACAGCAACAGCCACACTGGCTTGACATTTTCGACTGCACTACAATGCAGGTAGATGGACCTTCCCGATATGAAGCTTTGGAGAAGGGAACCATAGATGCCTCCCTTATGGGCGGTTTAGGTCTCAGTTTCTCAATGCGACATACAGAAATGTGCAAATACCTGTTCTTGCCCCGACTGGGACAATACTGCACCTGGTTCTACGTGATGAATATGGACACCTGGAACAGTTTCTCTCCCGAGGACCAGGCAATAATGGAAGAACTCTCTATGAAGGTCATGACTGACTGGATGCCCAATAGAGTTGACTCTGAGGAAGTGTCTCTAAAGAAGAAGTTCGTGGAGGATGGGGGCACTATAGTCGAATTGCCCGAACCAGAAAGAATAAGATGGGCTCAAAGTCTGCCTAATCTTGCCCAGGGGTGGATTGATGAAGCTAAAACACCTGAGGAACATCAGTTGCGCATCAAAATGTTCAAACGCTTCCTTAACCTGTGTGTAGAAGCAGGATACGAGTGGCCCATGGACTGGTCTGATGTTAGCTAGACAGGGAGTAATATCTTATGTCAGATAATAACAGCAGCAAAGAGTCAATGTTTATCAAGATTCACAACAGCGTAGTTGAGCATCTGGCTGTAGTTGGCGGCTTGCTGGTTTTTGTGATGTCCATAGTTACTACGTCTGATGTTACCGGACGAGGTTTTTTCAAAACATCTTTTCCAGGAGCATACGAAGTTACGGGGTATCTGATGGTCCTCGTTGTCTTTTTCTCCGTTGCCTACCTCCAATCCCAGAAGGGAAATGTCCGCGTAGACTTACTCACCAATAAACTCGGACAGAAAGCACAGCTAAGTCTCCACTTGCTGGGAACATTCGTGTCCCTCTTTGTCTTTGTCCTGGTAATCTATACCGGAGCCAAATACTTTTGGTCTTCATGGGTTGAGCAGGAGATTATGTACGGGGTGCGATATCCGCTGTGGATAATCAAATTCGCCGTCCCTTTCGGTAGCTTTTTCATGTGTACTGAACTCATCATTGAAATAGGCAGGACAATAAAACAACTGGCAGGGAGGGCTAGCTAGAATGGATTCACTAACAATTGGTATAATCGGCTGTGTTGCCCTTATTGTCCTGCTTTTTGTGGGGGTTCCAGTAGCTTTCGCCCTGTGTGCAGTGGGTTTTGTTGGTATAGCAGCAGTGATAGGATGGGGGAAATCAATCTCGATGTTCACCACCGTTCCCTTTTCTCAGACATCGGCATACACCATGACCCCCATGCCCCTTTTTGTGTTGATGGCATCCCTCACTTTTGCAGGAGGCTTAAGTGCGGGGTTATATGATGCCGCAGCTAAGTGGCTCGTCAAACTAAAGGGTGGTCTAGGTATCGCCACTACAATCGCCTGCACTCTCTTTGGTACTCTTACAGGCTCTGCTTTAGTCACAGCCGCAATGTTTACCAAAGTGAGTGTACCTGAAATGAGAAAACACGGCTATGACAGCAGTTTTGCCCATGGTCTTACCTGTGCATCTTCAGTCATCGGGATGTTAATTCCACCCAGCATAATTGCCATACTATATGGCGTTTTAGCCGAAGAGTCCATAGCCAAGCTGTTTATGGCAGGAATAGGACCGGGTCTTCTCACTGCCGTAGGATTCAGTTTGCTTATCTACTTCAAGGTAAAAAAAGATCCCGGTCTGGCACCATTAGCTGAGGACGTATTCACATGGAAGGAGAAATTTTCCTCGTTAGCTAACATCTGGCCCATGATCCTCATAGCAGTGGTTATGCTGGGAGGCATCTTTACAGGAATGTTTACCGTTACTGAGGGGGGTGCCATTGGCGCCTTCTCTACCCTCATCGTCCTGATAGCCATGAAGAAGATGAACTGGGGAGTAGCTAAGTGGGCTTCCCTGGATACAGTAAAGACTAACGCCATGATATTCCTGCTTCTCATTGGTGCCACGGTGTTTTCCCGCTTCATTACCATAACCGGTGTCACCAGTAAGTTCGTCGCATTGATTACCGAATCGGGTATACCAGAGATGGGAGTTATGGCTAGCTTAATGCTGATGTATCTAGTGCTTGGATGCTTTCTGGACCCCACATCCCAGTTGTGTATCACACTGCCATTAGTTCTCCCTATAGCTAAATCATTCGGGTGGGACCCTATCTACTTCGCCATGCTGGTCATCTATATGATGCACATAGCTACAGTCACTCCACCGGTGGGGCTGACACTCTTTGCCACCAAGGGGGCTGCTGACCCTGATATCTCTTTTGTAGATATATCCAGAGGCACAATACCTTTTATCTTCGTGATGGTAGGTATTATGGTGATACTAGTCTTCTGTGAACCACTGACTATAGGATTAGCCAGATGGATGTAATGGAAAATATGCAAACAATTATAAGAGCTTTCTGCTATTTGACCTGATATCCCTCGGGGATTTTTGCAAGGGAAGCTGCAGAAAGCGCTTGGAAGGAGAGATAATTTGTCTGAAGAAAAAAAAGTTCAGCTCATCGATTTGAGTACCACCATAAAAGCAGGTTTGCCTGGGGTAATGGGAGTGAATATTGACTACCAAAATCATGAAGAAACGGCTCGGTCTATGTCGCCCTCGTTTGGTCTCGATGTGAACGATATCCCCGAAGGTAAATTCGCTGCTCTCGAGACATGTACACTGACAACGCATATAGGCACGCATCTTGATGCCCCATGGCACTATGGACCAACATCGGGTGGCAAATCGGCAAAGACCATTGACCAGATACCTCTGGAGTGGTGTTATAGCAATGGTGTGGTGCTGGATTTCACCCACAAAAAAGCAGGGGAGGAGATTACCATAGCAGACTTCCAGCAGGCACTCAAAAAGATTAACTATCAATTGAAACCGCTAGACATTGTCCTCGTGATGACCGGCGTTTCCAATAGATATTTTGGCACACCAGAATACGATAAAATGAATCCTGGTGTGGGACGAGAACCAACCCTGTGGCTGATAGACCATGGGGTAAAGGTGACTGGCATAGATGCATGGGGTTGGGACAGACCATTCAATGTGATGGTAGCAGAAGTCAAAAGTGGCATCAAGGATAAACTATGGGCTGGGCACTACGCCGGCAAAGAAAAGGAGTACTGCCATCTGGAAAACCTTATCAATCTGGATAAGATTCCCAAGCCCTACGGTTTCAAAGTAGCTGTATTCCCTGTTAAAGTTGCTAAGGGTAGCGCAGGCTGGGTGCGAGCAGTAGCTATAGTTTAGTAAAGGTTATCTATAAGTAAGCGATAGAAAGTTTTCGAAAAAGGTGAAGGAAAATGGCAAGTGATAAGCTAATCATATGTGTGGCTCCAACCAGTAACTTTCAGGGGAAGGAGGCAAATCCGGCGTTACCCTACTCACCAGAGGAAGTTGCCCAGAATGCCTATGATTGCTGGAATGAAGGAGCTTCCATAATTCACATTCATGGCAGGGACAAGGATGGGTTACCAACCAATGACCCATCGTTTTTTCGCAAAGTAGATAAATTGATAAGAGAGAAGGGTTGCGAGATAATTATTCAGCACAGCACTGCTCCTGCTAATCCCATTGTGCGAGGATTAGATACATGGGACATTGACGACGGACTTAGAACTATCCAGGTTACTCCACCGCCAGAGATGGCAAGCCTAGATATCGCCCCCGGGTCAATAGAATTCAAGGGCAAAGGTTTACACATCAATTGGGATAGACCATGGGCAGTAAAAGCGGCCAAGATGTTCCTGGACAAAGGAATAAAAGCAGAGGTGGAGATCTACAACAACAGTCAAATGGATGACCTGTACTACCTGATAGATAAAGGTGTGCTGACTAAGCCATACTGGGTAAGTTTCGTTATGGATATGCACAGGGTTAATCAAAGCGCTGTGCACTACTCACCCAAAACGTTGATGCACCATATCGACTTGCTGCCGCCAGATTCTATGTTTAGTGTTCTGGGTATAGCCGCAGCTGAATTGCAGGCAACTACACTATCAATGCTTCTGGGAGGGCATTGTCGTGTTGGCTTTGAGGATAACTTCACGTATGCAAAAGGCGTACCAGCAAAGAGCAATGCACAGCTAGTAGCCAGGTCAGCTCGAATCGGGCGTGAGCTAGGACGCGAGCCAGCTACTCCTGCCGAAGCACGAGCAATTCTCGGTATTCCCCCACTCAAAATAAAATAGGTATGCCAATTTATGTTCTTGGTTAGAATAGCTAGATGAATGTAATAGGTTAAGGAAAATTTGCAGAGTAACAGTGCGTTTTTTAAACTGAACAGTTCTCTATGCAGAAAGAAGATGAGATAATGAGCAATTGGAAGATTTATAGCCTGTATTACGGTGAACTGGATTGCCCTAAAGGTGCCATTACGCCAGGGCTAGATACAGATTTACCATTCACCATCCCATATATGGGCTACCTGCTTGACAATGGTAGCAAAAAAATACTGGTAGACACCGGCATAAATGAGCGTTTCATCATCGATGGCAAGGCGTGGGGGGGATTCCGTGCCCAGGGTGGCACCAAGTATGTCAGCGATTCGCTGGCTAAAATTGGGGTTAATCCTGAGGACATTGACGTTGTGCTCTACACCCACCTGCACAATGATCACACAGGGGCAAGTCATATATTCGCCAAGTCTGTTCATATATTCCAGGAGGATGAATGGGCAAATCTCCTTGACCCCCTTCCCTCTCAAAAAATTCGGGGGGATTACGACCCTGAGACCATACCAGTACTTAAAGAAATGACCTGTCTAAAGATTGAAGGCACTGTAGAGATAGAACCAGGTGTGACCACTTATAAGACCGCAGGACATACTGCTGGAAGTATGAGTGTAGCCGTGGAGACAGACAAAGGGTTATATGTCCTTACAGGAGATACTGCCATACTAAATTGTATGTTATACCCTAAATCATCTACGATGAGCTTGATGAATGGAACCAAGGTTAAAATAACCCCTGCTCCCGATGTTTACGGGCCAGCTATTCCTTCATCTTTGGTATATGATCATTATGCTTGGTATCGCAGCATTTACCTGCTGAAGACGTTAATT
>JAGHDJ010000074.1 GCA_021159955.1 Dehalococcoidia bacterium | reverse complement strand
CACCTGTAACCGTTGCAGCCGATACCCAATCTCCAATTATTCCCGTCTGCAGTCCTGTCTCTGACGCCAGCCCTGACGTGATACCCCCCAAAGAGGGATCTGCATACGGCAAATCATAGATCCTAAGTGGCTCTCCTGTAGCGCTATAGAATGCCACCCCACTATCACTATTGATCAAATCAAAATTCAACTTATCGGAACCTACCTGTTTTTGAACAGCCAAGGCAAAAGAACGGGGGTCTATGTGCACTCCATCTGAAGCAATTACGTCGTCCCTATACAATTTGACCTCATAAGTCCTGCTACCTATCTCTACCCCTATCTTGGCAGGGATCTCTGCGCTAATTGCAGTCGGGAACTCTACGTTTGAGAGGTCGCTTGTATATCGAGCTGTACTCAGTCCCAAAGTCTGGCTCCACAAACCTTCCTTATCGTAGACATTCAAAGGGCTGCCATCCTTGGTGTAAATAACAAGCCTCTCTGAAGCGCCTTCAGAATCCTGCGAAGTGGTATCAGTAACGTTGCTTTCTGGGCTGTCCTTTTGAACAACAACTTCAAGCCAATCCCCAGCTACAGCTTTTATCCTGTCGGCTAGCTCACTTAATGTAAGGTCAGAGTCATCCTGGATGACAAGCCTGACGCTGTTTTCACCAGAGGACAACACCATATCCAACTTGTTAGCAGTTGTATCCCCTATGACACTTCCTGGGGCAAAAAACGTGGATTTTCTGTTAACCTCCAAGCCCAAAAAGGAACTGAGCCCCATGCGGTTGATATCTTTAGAATCCTCCACAGTTTGCGACTTCCTAGCTACTCCAAAAAGATCAACTGCGCTTCCAGAAGCCTCGAAGAAAAAGGGTTCTGTATTATCCGATGCCACAGCTATGGAGCCATCTGGGCGCTCCCCAGCCCAAAGACCCGGTATATCTGCTAAAGCTTTTGCCACATCGCTCAAAGTATCTCCCGCAGATATGCCTATTTCATAATGCTTGCCATCTCCCATGACAACAGAGATTGTCCCATCCTGAACAGCTGACCATGCAGGGCCTACTACCTCAGATGTCATCATCTGCCCTCTAACTGTATTCTCACTCCAGGGTACGGAACTCACCCTTAGAGGCTCCCCTGATAGGCTTTCCAGCACAAGCCTTTGCGTTCCTGCAAGAAAATCTTTTTCTACCTTGGCATATACTAACTTGCCCGCCGAGTCGCTGCTGTTTATGGCTTCTGCTATCTCATCCAGGCTGTAACCTTTTAACTGTTCTCCCGGCTGCAAAAAGCCATCGTAATCCGTAAGGTCGGAAACGCTGTCTTCGTTATTATCAGCCCACCTTTTAGGCAGAAACACTTCTCCTGTCTTGTCACCCACCTTTACTAGGAGTCTCTCAGAAGAGCCCCTCCATGTAAAATCTATAGGAACCTCAACGCTTGTAATCTCCCTTTTTGTAAAACTCAACGGAAAAACATCCCTGCCATTTAATGAAACGGTCCCCACGATTCCCTGCTCTATCTCGAAAGCTATCCTGCCTGAGTCTCCCCGATAAGCTACCGAACCATCATCGTTTTTTACAAAGGCTTTAGTGGCGGTCTCATAACCGGAAAAGAGGTATCTTCCCTGAATATTGGAATTAGCTACTTGAACCAATTCGTCCCTCATAACCAAAATATCCTCGGCTATCGCATGCCTGTCAACGGAGCTTAAAGAGCCATTTCCTGCGTATATTGCCTTCTCCCTCACAGAAGAAATCAAATCCGTGGCCTGCCCCAAAGCCGTCTCAGTGCTCTTTAACCACGTAACAGCATCATCCAAATTTCTGATAAACTGCTCGTTTTTGGAGACTAAAGCCCCGACGCTCATCCCTCTTGCAACCTCCGAGGGATTATCGGATGGCTTAGAATAAAGCTTCTGACTGGCCATCCTCCTCTCCACATCTACTAATCTCTTTAAGCTACTATGCATATCTTTCAAAAAAAGGTTGGACATCATAGAATGGGAGACTCGCCTCAAAAAAACCACTCCTTACTTTTATCTCATCTTATCGTTTTATGTTCATCAACTCTTCCAGGATCTCATCACTGGTGGTTATCACCCTGGCAGAAGCTTGAAATCCTCTTTGTGCCTTAATCAAATTTACGAACTCTGCTGTAAGGTCCACGTTTGAAGCCTCCAGACTACCTCCAGCTATACTACCAGCCCCGCCTTCCATGGGTTTCAATATCTGAGCTGCTCCGGAGTTGGATGTACTCCTGAAAGCTCCACTCCCTACCTTTTCCAAACCACTAGGATTGGAAAAAACTGCCAGCGCTGCTGTGTAAAGTTCTTCCGTCCTACCGTTATCATATACACCTCTTATAATGCCATCCGATCCAACCGAAAAATCCTTAAGAACACCCATCTTGTAACCATCCTGATAATATTCCTTTGTTGTAAAACTTGAGCCAAATTGTGTTACTGCCTCTATAGGATTTTTACCAAGAGCATTGCCTGTAAAGTCGAAAATTATATCAGAATCTTCTGCACCCAAAGACGCAAAATTGAACGTCACGGTGCTGGACTCCGCACCCGTTGAATCAGTCACTTGTTCTACCAAACCACCCGAAGAAAACTCCAGCAGTCCCGTGTTATTGGAAAGGCCTATTCCATTTTCATCGGGTAACCACACTCTCCATCGCCATAGGTTGTTGTCCACCTTTTCCCAACTGGTTTCCACTGTATGGGGGTTACCTTGGGAATCGTAAATATCAAACTTAGTCGAATGAATGCTAGCGGTCTGAAGGTTAAACGTTGCAACCACTATGCCGGACTGTGCCAAAGTAACTCCTTTACCAGAAGTCGTGGCACTAACTTCAATGCTCTGCCCCCCAATAGTTACGGTCGTACCAGACGGAATGTTAAAAGAGCCATCGTTGTTGCTTTGAAGGTCGATGGAGGTTACATCCATGGTGCCAGTACCGTCATCACCCCAAATATTAAGGGTCCTGCCTCCATCAATCGAATCGTTAAACTCGGCCAAATAATATACCGTACTTCCTGAACCATCATCTATCCCAAAAGTCTGATAGTTCACCGCTGCACCAAGTTTGCCCGTCCACAAGAGGCTGCTATCACTCAAGTTGTAAATGCTTACATCTCCTGTAGTATCATTGAAGGAAATATAAGCATCGTCAGTACCATCTCCATCTAAATCAACTTGAACATCACTTAAGCGAGGTAACGAAGAAGAAGTGTTGATGCCGTTGAAACCCATATCGGCAGTAAAATTCGTACCGTCTTTCCTTTGAAAAGTTATTTTCAAGAAGTCTCCAGTTGTTGTACCTTCTGCGAATGTGATGCTAGTAAACTCCACTCCCCCTATGGTTCCGGACATTACCAAATCATGACTGCTCAATCCCATAGGCAAAACCGTGTCTACTCTCGAATCCAAGTTGCATCTAAAACCTGCTGTCGTAGTTGCCCTAGCAGGAAGTTTTTGTCCTACTGGGATATTAATATCTACCAGATCAGTCCCTACTATTTTCTGACCCGGATTCATAGGATCATCACTCATGGCAAATCCCTGTAATCTATATCCCGTACCGCTTTGGATCATATCTCCGTTACCGTCCAATATAAAGTTGCCAGCTCTTGTAAATAGATTATTCGTACCGCTTTTAACCACAAAATAGCCATCGCCTTCTATGGCCATATCGCTTTTACCACCTGTATAGTTGATGTTGCCTTGGGTATGATCGACAGTTATACTCCCTACAGTCATTCCTAGACCAACCTGACTCGGGTTAGTCCCTCCCTTTTCGGTGCTGGGAGCCGTCGCAGATTTCTCTGTTTGGCTCATTAGCTCCCTAAAATTCACGGTGGATTTCTTAAAACCTGTGGTGTTGGCGTTTGAAATATTATCGCCAATAACATCCAGCAAGGTCTGATGCCCTTTGACACCACTTACTCCTGACATCAACGACCTGAGCATGATTTTACCTCCCTTTCATAATCGATTGAGGGCATCCTTGCACCAAAGAGCCGCCATCCCTAGCGACCTGTTTTTT
>JAGHDJ010000117.1 GCA_021159955.1 Dehalococcoidia bacterium | reverse complement strand
TATCTACACTCATGCCATCATCTTCAATGGCCATCTGCGCAGCCCCCTCAAAATTCAGAACATCGCCTGTGTAATTCTTGATTATAAGTAACGTTCCTTTTTCAGATACGTTCTGCAAGATCGCATGGTACACTTGCATAATTGATGGAGAAGCGAATACATCACCACAGACTGCGGCATCCAGCATGCCTTTGCCAACAAAACCAGCATGAGCTGGTTCATGTCCGCTTCCACCACCACTTATTAACCTTACTTTGGTACTGCTTTGTTTTTTTCGATAGATCGTGTTATACTTATCGTCGAGTAGCAGCAAATCTGGGTACGCTCTCACCATCCCGTTGCACAATTCGCCAACAACGGAATCTGCAGAGTTTATGATCTTTTTCAATTTTCCTCCCTTATTCTACACCATATGCTTTACAAGCTCTTCTTCCGAAGGTTTGTTATCAGATGCAGCATCCCTCACAGCTAAAATAGCTCCATCCTTCATAATGATAATTCTATTACTTAACCCTATGAGCTCTAATAAGTCATCTGTTATTAAGACAATGGCTAACCCTGCACGTGCCATTTCTCGTATAAATGTATATATCTCTTCCTTGGCACCAACGTCAATACCCCGAGTCGGATTATCCAAGATTAAGATATCCAGGTTCTTGACCATCCATTTCGCTAATACTACTTTTTGCTGATTCCCTCCACTAAGAGAATAACAAGGATCAGTCTTTCGCGCCTTAATTCCAAAACGTGCTATTGCCTCATCAATTAGCGAATCTTCCTTTTTCTTGCTCAACAAGTGAAATGGTTTGCTTACTAGATCTCTAAGGCTAGTAATGCTTATATTCCAACCAACGGGCAATAAATAAATTACGCCATGTTGTTTTCTCTCAGCAGGAACATAGCCAACCCTATGCCGTATCATCCGGCCAACAGTAGGATGAGTTATTCTTATACCATTTATCGTTATGGTACCGTTATTAGTCTTACCAATACCAAAAAGCGATTCTCCTAGTTCCTTTTTTCCCGATCCAAGGAGCCCTCCAATCCCAACTATTTCTCCTTTATATACTTCCAAGTTAACTTCTTCATATTCTCCCTTCACAGACAATCCTTCCACATTCAATACTGCTTCTTGTGTCTCATCTCTCTTACCTTGCTCTTCTACACGGTATAGATCTGCACTTAATTCTCTGCCCACCATTAATTTATGAATATCCTTCTCTGTTGAAGTAGATGGTGTGACTTCTCCTACCAACTCCCCATCTCTTAACACAGCAATTCGAGTACATAAATCTGTTAATTCTGATAATCGATGTGATACAAATACAATGACCGCTTTCTGTGCATAGACGCGAATTTTCTCGATGAGCAATTCTCTCTCTTCATCAGGAAGAGCCGCTGTTGGCTCATCAAGTAATATCAACGGAGTTTCTACACCATACATATCAGAAATCACAAACGCCCTTATAATCTCAAGCATTTGCCGTTGATGGAAAGAGTATCTGCTTAAAGGCCGGTTTGGATTAATATCTAGTTCAAAAGTTTCTAAATATTCCTTGGCCCGTGCAATCAGGGCTTTCCTATTTAGAACCCCATAACGCTGGAAATGTTCTTCATGAGAAAGAAACATATTTTCATAAACACGTAGATTCGGAACAAGATTTTGCTCTTGAAAAACCATGGATACACCAAGCATATTGGCATGTCTAAAACTGCGGGGACGAAATTCCTTCCCCTTTAAAAGCATAACCCCGGAGTCTGGGTGTTCAACTCCCGCTATAATCTTCAATAAAGTTGATTTTCCTGCTCCGTTCTCCCCCGCCAAACCAAGTATTTCACCTTTTTTGATGGCGAGAGAAAAAGCATCTACAGCATGAACACCAGGATATTGTTTATCAATTCCACGAGTTTCGAAATATATATTGCGTTCAACAGGTACTTCTGAATGATTCATAGCTTTCAAGCCTCTTTCAGTATATCATTTTACAGATGTCGCTCTTGATCTATCCAAAGTAGAAATAGCCCCTATAATTATCAGGATCCCCATCGAGATATTTCTCACCTCAGGTGTAACGCCCATGAAATTCATGCCGCTGGCAAGTACCGTTATCAAGGCCGCCCCCAATACGGTACCCAATGCACTCCCCCTTCCTCCACTAAGAGGAATCCCTCCCATCACAACGACCGCGATTACTGACAAAGTTAGAGAGTCCCCCATGAAGGGGCATGCAGCCTTAAGCAAAGAAGCCTGCAAAGAACCTGCCAAGCCAATAAACAGCCCATTAATAGTAAAGGCCAAAACTTGGATGCCAACTACTTTAATACCTGAATAATATGCCACATACTTATTCCCACCAATTGCATAAAGACTCCGCCCAAAAGTAGTTTTTTTCAAAAGCAATATCGTTAACAATATTATTGGGATCGGAATAAGAGTAATGTTCGAAACATTACCTATCAACGTCCCTTTTGTAATAGCGAGATAAGCATTGGAATCTATGTTTAGCGGTGATCCTTTGAGTATCAAAGTTGACGCACCATTCAATATACCCATCATCGCTATAGTCGACAGAAAACTGGGCACATTAAGTCGCGTCGCTATCAATCCATTCGACAGGCCAATGAGACCTCCTGCAAGGATACCAACGAATATCGATGCCCACCCGAAAATTGGGCAAGTTAGTGCTGCTATGGTGCCAGAAAAAGTTAGAGCAGCTCCCACTGAAACATCTATACTACCCATTAAAATGACGATAGACATACCCATTGAAGCAATAAGCAATATCGCCATTTGTCTCAAAAGGTTATTCAAACTTGCAGGAGATAGGAAGCTGTGATATTG
>JAGHDJ010000123.1 GCA_021159955.1 Dehalococcoidia bacterium | reverse complement strand
CCACTGGCTAAGAATTGACGCCACCAGAGAAAGTACATGCCTAATTCTCAATGATGTCTATCTCCCCATGATAATCCTTTTCCACACCCAGAGGAACTTGAATCGCCACTGCCACAGCACCAAGCCGTTCCTCTATCATACCCACAGTGCGATAAAAATTGGCACCCACACGATCCATTTTATTAACAAAACATATCCTGGGTACCATGTATTTGTCTGCCTGACGCCACACAGTTTCAGACTGGGATTCAACACCTGCTACAGCATCAAATATCACCACGCCGCCATCAAGTACGCGCAAGCTGCGCTCCACCTCGGCAGTAAAGTCCACATGGCCAGGGGTATCTATGACATTAATCTGGTAACCCCGCCAGTGACAGGTGGTAGCAGCAGATGTAATGGTAATTCCCCTCTCCCTCTCCTGATCCATCCAATCCATCACAGCCGTACCATCATCCACCCCGCCCACCTTGTAAGTGCAACCTGTGTAGTAAAGCACCCGCTCAGTGGCAGTGGTTTTGCCCGCATCTATGTGGGCAATTATCCCTATATTTCTCATGCGATCCGTCGCAAAAACTTCGACCATACTCTTCTTACCATTAGTTTTAGATTCAACCACCTTAACCCCACTCTTTTTGTCCCTTGTGGGGGGCAGACAATCTTTAATAACTGCCACTTGTGCTACCATCGATAATGTGCAAAAGCCCTATTTGCTTCAGCCATCCTATGAACACCGTCACACTTCTTAACCGCCGCCCCCTGTCCCTTAACTGCATCCATAAGCTCATTAGCTAACCTTTCTGCCATAGTTCTGCCACCACGCGACCTTGCCGAAGAAATTAGCCAACACAAAGCCAGCGAGAGCCCCTTATCGCTCTTCACCTCAACAGGCACCTGATAAGTGGCACCTCCAATACGGCGAGCCTTAACCCTGACTTGAGGAGTGACCCTTTTAATCGCCTGCTCCAGAACATCTGTAGGATTCTCCTTGATATTCTCTTCAACAATCTTGAGTGCACCACAAACTATCCGCTCTGCCACACTCTTCTTACCACACATCATTACCTTATTAGTAATTCTGGATACCATAACACTATGATATACAGCATCGGGAGGCGGCACTCTCTTTACTACTCGTCTCCGTCTTGGCATATTAATCTCCAATCACAGGGCTTATTTCTATACACTAAACATACCGCCTCAGTGTGTTAACTACGCTTAGTTCCATACTTACTGCGCCCTCTCTTCCGCCCCTCAACACCACCTGCATCCAGAGCACTACGGACAATGTGATACCTCACTCCAGGCAGATCCTTCACTCTTCCACCGCGAATCAGCACCACAGAGTGTTCCTGCAAATCATGTCCTTCACCAGGTATGTAGGCGGTAACCTCCATACCATTAGTTAATCTCACACGAGCTATCTTGCGCAAAGCCGAGTTAGGTTTCTTGGGGGTTGCAGTCTTTACCAGAATACAAACTCCGCGTTTCTGCGGAGCGCCACTGCCTAACATTCTTCTATTCTTAAGCGCATTATACCTGTAACGCAAAGCAGGAGCTTTCACCTTGCCCGCTTTACTCTTACGTCCTTTACGCACTAATTGGTTAATTGTAGGCATTACCCCTCCTTAAACATTCACAATCCACACACATCCACATTAGACCACAGAAAGGCCAAAAAACCTCTCCGAGGCCACTCAAAGCCCGCCCAACAACCACATTCCCTCTAGACAGGGAAGAAGCCGCAAGGCTAAAACTCCTGGCCCATAGAAGTCTCTCGACCTATACATTCTCTCTACCAGGATCAAATAACCGAGTCAGGCAACAACTCTACTACACCATTACCTAAGATGTCAAGTAATTTAGCTGCTAAATATATGTTAATAGAAAAAGCACTTCAGATCCCTCGGTTTCGACAACTATCCTCACTACCGCCGTTACTCGCGCGGCGGAGACGGATTTACCAGATTAGCAGCCAGTGTCCCTGGTACTATATGGGACAGTTCATTGAGAGTCCATCTGCCTTCCTTGTAGATTGTTTCAATTGGCCGCGGTTGTGACATAATGGATATTACGCCTCCGCCGACAATGAAGTCATACCCGTTAATAATAGCGGCCTCATCGCTGGCTAAATATGCCACAAAGACGGCAACATCCTCTGGCTGTGACTGCGTAAACGCCGATACTGACGGCAACATACTGGTGACACTGGCATCCTGCGTCGTCAGCATTTGCTTTGTCATCCTGGTAGCTGCCCTGGGACGGACAGCATTACAGGTAGCCCCATACTTTCCCATATCACGCGCTACGGTTCTGGTGAAACCAATGATTCCTTCCTTAGCAGCACTATAATTTGCTTGACCAACATTACCCAATCCCGCCTCTGATGAGAAGTTTATGATTCGCCCACTCCTCTGTTTTCTCATCAGCATGCAGGCATATTTGGTGCAGTTGAAATGCCCTTTAAGATGCACACTTATAACAGCATCCCATTCCTCTTCAGTCATATTAAAAATCATACGGTCCCTGAGAATACCAGCGTTATTTACCAGAATGTCCAGACGGCCAAAATTATCGACAGCGGTTTTAATTATTTGTTCACCGCCCTTCATCTCCACCACCGAATCATAATTAGCAACTGCAGTTCCACCCAGTTTAGTAATCTCGGCAACAACTTCATCCGCAGGCCCTCGAAGCCGACCTACTCCATCAGTACCAGACCCTAAGTCATTGACCACCACCTTTGCCCCTTCCTCTGCCATAAGCAAAGCGATAGCCTTGCCAATACCGCGGCCAGCACCGGTAATTACTGCAACCTTATCCTTTAATCTCCCAGACATAAGTGAACCTCCTGAACGAACAATAATTTACCAGTCTCTTCGGAAACGTCCTCTTAATCCCACTATACTGGTTTCAAGCCATTCTACACTTCGTCTAACTCCTTTTTCAACTTAATTGCTTGACATCACAGTTGCGAAATACTTATTATAATCAGGTGAGCCCGAAATATATCTTCATCACCGGTGGGGTAGTTAGCTCGGTCGGCAAGGGAATCACTGCTGCTTCTATTGGCAGAATCCTCCGCAACCGTAACCTATCTGTCTCTATTCAGAAACTTGACCCTTACATCAATGTCGACCCCGGCACTATGTCTCCATATCAACATGGTGAGGTTTTCGTCACAGGAGACGGAGCCGAAACCGACCTTGACCTGGGTCACTATGAGAGATTTATTGACATCAATCTTACCGCCACCTGTAATATCACTTCCGGGCATATCTATAGTTCAGTCATAGCCAAAGAGCGAAGAGGTGAGTTTCTGGGAGGAACTATACAGGTGGTGCCACACATTACCAACGAGATAAAAGACCGCATCAGAAACCTCCCTATCGATACCAGTGCCGATGTTGCCATCATTGAGGTAGGCGGAACAGTAGGTGATATTGAGGGACTTGCCTTCCTGGAAGCTATCAGGCAGATGAGAAATGACGAGGGGCGTGAAAATACCCTTTACATTCATGTTACCCTCCTACCCTACCTGTCAGCTTCCGGAGAGCTTAAAACCAAGCCCACACAGCACAGCGTGAATGAGTTAAGGCGCATCGGCATTCAGCCAGACATCATTATCTGTCGCGCCGATTACCCTGTCACCGAAGCGATTAAGGAGAAAATTTCTCTCTTTTGTACTGTAAAGAAAAGCGCCGTTATCCAATTACGAACCGCTTCATCTATCTATGAAGTCCCAATCATCTTAGAAGACGCACATATAGGTGATTTAATCACGAATATGCTCCACCTGCCACCAAGTGAACGCAACCTGTCCGAGTGGCAACAAATGGTAGAACATATAGAGAAACCAAAAGATAAAATCAGCATAGCTCTGGTAGGTAAATATATGGAGCTCAGGGATGCCTACATCTCAGTAAAAGAGGCATTGTGCCATGCTGCGCTGTATCACGATAGAGATGTGAATATCTCATGGGTTTCATCCGAAGACATAGAAAGAGACGGATGCGAATCGCTTTTTTCCTCCGTCCAGGGCATAGTTGTCCCTGGAGGCTTTGGTCATCGCGGCATTGAGGGAATGATTATGACAGCCAGATATGCCAGAGAAAACCAAATTCCTTATCTGGGATTATGCCTTGGCATGCACATAATGGTTATTGAATATGCCAGGTGGCTCTTCAACTCCGACGAACCCAACTCCACTGAATTCAACCCCGACACACGTTATCCCGTTATTGACCTCATGCTTGAGCAGAAAGATGTATCAAATAAGGGTGGAACAATGCGGCTGGGAAACTATCCCTGCCGACTGATAGAGGGTTCTCACGCCGCACTCAGCTACGACCAAGAGTTAGTATACGAGCGACACCGACACCGTTTTGAATTCAACAACGATTTCCGAGATAAATTCACCGCAGCAGATATGATATTGAGCGGACTTTCCCCTGACGAAAAGCTGGTAGAGATATGCGAGATTGCCAATCATCCGTGGATGGTCGGCATGCAATTTCATCCAGAATTCAAATCACGTCCCTATAACCCTCATCCACTATTCAGGGATTTTATGGGGATAGCAAAAGAGACCATGCGCGATGGATCTCAACCTCCACTACCCATCAGTAGCGAAGTATGATAGACAAATACCCCCTCTCATGATAAAATGTAAAGGAGTCTTCTGGAAATGCGTCTTTTTCTCGACACAGCCAACATTGAGCATATCCGCCATGCAGCAAAATTAGGTGTGATTAGTGGTATTACTACAAATCCCAGCCTGGTAGCTAAAGAGGGAAGTGCCGACTACAAAAGCATCATTCTTGAGATTTGTTCCATAATTGATGGGCCTATCTCAGCAGAGGTATTGAGTCAAGAAACAAACTCTATAATTGTAGAGGCAAGAGAGGTTTCCTCCTGGTCCCCCAACGTAGTAGTCAAAATCCCAATCACATCCCAGGGACTAGAGGCAATTTCAGTGCTTTCTAAAGAGGGAATAAAGGTTAACTTAACCCTTTGTTTTTCCTTAAACCAGGCGTTGCTAGGTGCCCTGGCCGGTGCAACATATGTCAGTCCATTCGTGGGCAGACTTGACGATATTGGCGATGACGGAATGCAATTGGTTGGAGATATTACAAAACTCTTCAGAGATTACGACCTCCCAACTGAGGTAATCGCCGCCAGCATCCGCCATCCTTTACACTGTATTGCCGCAGCCAAGATAGGAGCTGACATCGCCACCATACCATACAAGGTGTTAATGCAAATGGCAGAACATCCCTTGACTACCAGTGGCATCACTCGCTTTCTAAACGACTTCGCAGCTGTAAGTAAGAAAATTTAGCAAGAGGTGCACAGAAACCAAAATGAGTATCGCTGAACTAGAAGCTAAAACTAAAGGGGAACTGCTTGATATGGCAAAGGGATCAAGCATTTCAGGGGCAAGCTCCCTCAAGAAACAGGACCTCATATACCTCTTACTTCAAGCCCAGTTGGAAAAACAGGGAGCTACCGTAGGCAGCGGCATTCTAGAGACAATGAATGACGGCTACGGTTTTCTGAGACAGGAAAGCTTCACATCGGGACCCAATGACATTTATATCTCCCAATCACAAATACGCCGCTTCGCATTGCGCAGCGGCGACGCGATT
>JAGHDJ010000099.1 GCA_021159955.1 Dehalococcoidia bacterium | reverse complement strand
TAACATATGGTATCAGCCAGTTGCCGGGCGGGTGGCTGTCTGACCGTTTTGGCTCTCGGATAATAATTACGATTGGTATCTCTGGAGTATCACTATTTGGGCTTCTGGTTGGAATTTCACCAACCTATGTTGTGATGGTTGTCGCTTTAATCCTGATGGGAATAGCTGGGGGAGGTTATCATCCGGCTGCTATTCCACTGCTCTCGGCATCGGTTGAGCCCAGGGTCAGGGGGAGGGTGCTGGGCATTCATCAGATAGGCGGTGCCTCCAGTTATTTTATGGCGCCATTGATTGTTGCTGGCATCGCCTCTGCTCTGGGCTGGCGCGGTGCCTTTCTTATGATATCTATTCCCACTTTGATATTTGGGCTTGTGTTTTTTGTGCTTCTTGGTAGATGGGGATATGGCAAGAAGGACAGGGAATCAATATCCGATGAACAGGTTGCGGCTGCCCCTGCTAAGCTCAATTTGCCTCTCCTGGTGCCTATTATTACTCTGGGCATTGCCAGTCAAGCCCTGGTTTTTTCCACGGTATCGTTTGTTCCTTTATTTGTCGTTGACCAGTTCGGCGTCAGTGAGGGAGCAGCTGCAGCCCTGTTAGCTCTAGTCTATTCCGCTGGCATCTGGGCTGGACCCCTGGGAGGTTATCTCTCCGACCGTTTGGGGAAAGTGCCGGTGATATTGGGCTCGTGTTTGGCTGCTGGCCCAATCCTGTTTCTGCTCAATGTGGTGACCCCTGGCTGGAGTATTTCTGTGGTGTTGGTTATTGTGGGTATGGTTATGTTCTTTAATCTGCCTGTTGTAGAATCCTACATCGTCAGTCAGACACCGGAGCACAATCGCTCGACTGTCCTGGGCATCTACTACTTTGGTAGCAGGGGAGGTCCTGGTGTGGTGGCGCCGCTATTGGGGCATATGGCAGATACCTCTGGCTTTTATGCCAGTTTTAATATTATGGCGATGACGATGACTGTGATAGCTATAGGGTGCGCCCTGTTCTTATTGCGAGTTCGTCATCGCGTTTCTTGAAAATGTGTATCTTGATGGATTGTAACTCAGGTGGTCTCTTCTACAGGAACAGGGATGGTCTCTAAAATTTCCCTTAATATGTCCTCTGTCGTTTTGCTCTTTAACCGAGCCCTGGTTTTGATTATCAGTCGATGTGCCAGCGCTGGAATAGCCAGATATTTCACGTCATCCGGTATGATATAGCTGCGTCCCCTGATGGCTGCCAGTGCTTGTGATGCAAGGTTGAGTCCGAGTGAAGCGCGTGGACTGGCGCCGAGCTTGATATCGTGGTGTTCCCTGGTAGCTCTGGTGATGGCAATGATGTATCTGCGTATAGACTTATCTATGTGCACTTTAGGTCGCAGCTCCTGTAGCTTCACCAGTTCGCTTGCATTGGTCACACTGGTCAGTGTATCCAGCGGATTGTCCTGTTGAAAACGGGATAAAATGATGTCCTCTTCGTCTTCGGAGGGATAACCAAGACTTATCTTGAGTAAAAAGCGGTCCAGCTGCGCTTCGGGTAGAGGGAATGTACCTTCCAGTTCTATTGGATTTTGTGTAGCGATAATCAGGAACGGTTGCGGTAGGGAAATGGTCTCCAAATCTACAGTGAGTTGTTGTTCCTGCATACATTCCAGAAGACACGATTGGGTTCTGGGGGTGGCGCGATTTATCTCGTCCACCAGCACGATATTGCTTACTAGTGGACCGGGGCGGAATTCAAATTCAGAGGTTTTCTGGTTGAAATAATGAATGCCGGTGGCGTCTGATGGCAACAGGTCCGGGGTGCATTGAATTCTCTTGAAATCGCACCCCAGCGAGCGGGCAGCAGCCCTTGCCATCACCGTTTTTCCGGTTCCTGGAACGTCCTCAATCAGGATGTGCCCCTTGCAGAGCAGAGCCACCAGTACCATCTCGATTACATCCTTTTTACCCACGATGACCTTGCTGATGTTATCTATGCACCTGCTGGCTGCTTCTTCTATTGCCGATATATCGGAGTTAGTTTCTGTAATTACTTTATCCACTTGGATTCATCTCCCCTTTCCCTCTGATGTTGCTTATAGCTCTTTCTTAAAATGGCATCGCTTTACATACTGCCAGCTTTGACGCAGTTTATGCAACTCATTTTCTCCCGGTAACGAAAGCCCGTAGCGCGTGCTAACGTATAGCTGGGTAAGGAAACCCATTTCCGCTTCTGCTTCCGGCAATAAATTAGCCATAGTGTAAAAATATTCGTTTGGCGTCTGGTGTGTCTCTCGTGGGTGTCCCTTTTTTGCTGCCCAATGCAGGAACTGGTGATAGACCTGGTGCACGGAGACTGCCTCAAGGGGCGGTAAATTTGACTTCTTTCTGCTCTTGAGAAACGCTGGTCTGAATTCAAAGATGCTTAATCCCTTGAGCAGGATGCGCTTCAAGAAGTTTATCAGGTCGTCTTTGAGGGCACCGTGTATCGTTGTTATCTCGGCATCTCCCGAGCCTTTTAATCTGTTGCGCATCCAATCAAGTATCTGCGATGAAACCTGCCACAGTGCGATGACGCATCCTGCAAGGAAGACAAAGACAAGAGTAACTCTAATACCTTGTCGTAGCCACTCGGGTATAAGGGATACTCTCATAAATTCTTTATCTATCGGTGCAATGGGGGCAGGTGCTGGCGGTAGTTCTGCCGGCTCTGGGTCTGATGAAGGGAATAGTCCGATGATAAATAATATAGCCTCAATGATAGAATTCCATATCCATTTTAATCCTCTCAGAACCATTTCCAGAAAATCGGGTGTTACCAGGGAGGTAATGAGCAGACCTGTGAGTAAGGATACCACTATGCATATCACCAGGATGCTTGACCAGTGACCTCGTGTTGGCTCTGCTAGCCAGCTCTTTCCCTCTCTGGCGTGTGTGATGGACAGACCCAGCAGAGCAAAGATGACGAAAGCTATCGCCACTGCGATTGAGCCTGAAAAATCAACCCCCATCTGGTGAATGACGAAAAAGGTTGAGAGCATTATAATCAAGCCGAATTGAAACTCTCCGATTGCTCCGGCAAAGTCGATTCTGATGTGAGCCATTCGCTGCCCCAGCCACCAGAAAAGGATGCTACACAATAATATCAGCAGAGCCGGCTCAAAGGAAAAAAATATTCTCTTGATTGCCTGCGGCACTGCATTAAGCCAAACCGGGCTGAAGAATCCCGCGTCGCCGAAGAGTTGCATCTTTACCATCAACAGCATCACTGCCAGCCATATAACCCAGTTAATTGTCTGGAGGTAAGATTTATGCCATTGCAAGCGTGCAACCAGCTTACTTACGATAAAAGACAGGGGATAGAGAGTTATGAAGAGAGGCACAGATAATATTCCTCCCGCCGACTTTACATTCAGCAGGTGCATTATGGCATACAGCCAGCAGCCTTCCATTCCCAGGAAAGTAATGTTAGCAATGATTTGATATCTATCTGTCTTCACTGCTATTTCTCGTCCCCGACCATTACCAGTTTGTCGGGCTGCGTGATACTTTGCCATTCGGTATTGTGGCTGATGTCATTTATCTTTCTCTCTCCCCCTATCTGGAGAGCCAATAGTTTATATCCACTCTCTCTCAGATTAGCAAGCAGAGAGACTTGAGATGGCAGCGGTTGGGAGAATATCAGGATGATGGTGGTTCCCCATGGCAGGCTTCCCCGTTCACTCTGCAAAAAATCTTCGAAGGAACTGCTGGGAAGGGGAGTAACCTTAGCCAGCGCTTCCAGTATATTGACTAGCTGTTCCTCTCTACTCCTGGGTAGAATTTCCGCTGGCTGTTCAGAATCGGCAAGGCGCGAATTGACGAATAGCCCCACGGAATTGCGCTCTTCAAGAATGTAATTGGCTATTGAAGCGGCTGTGCTGATTCCCAGTTCGAAATTTTCTTCGTCGAATGTTCTATCTTGCTGGAAACTATCAACGGCGAGGAACATTGCCACTTTCAGGGTGGTAGTAGATTCAAATACCTTCACCTGTAGATTCTGGTGCCTGGCGCTTGCCTTCCAGTGGACGTGTCTCAAACTGTCGCGCGGAGTATAATCCCTCACCCCAATGGTGCGAGTAGGGTCTTCAAAAATGCGCTGTTCTGCTTTAGTATCGCCTAGTGGATGCAGTGATGGTATATCCATCTGTGCCACCGGGAAGATTCGGGGGTAAACGATGAGATGCTCTACTGATTGCTCGGTGGTAGAGCGTGGATAAAGACCAAAGATATCCCCCGATGTTACTGTGAGGGGTCCCAGCGGGTAATATCCCCGTTTCTGGCAGTTAAGACGGCATTTCCACTTTACCTCGGTGTACCACAGCATCGCCGTGGCGCGACTTAAGAAGCCGAAACCTGATTTGTTCCACTGTGAATGTGAGACACC
>JAGHDJ010000051.1 GCA_021159955.1 Dehalococcoidia bacterium | reverse complement strand
GCGCCATACACAGTATAGTCTTCGGCGGGTTCAGTGCTGAAGCTCTTCGCGATAGAATCCAAGACTGCGGCTCCTCGCTGCTCATTTGCAGCGATGGATACTACCGCAACGGCAAGGTCCTGAACAGTAAATCCAACGCAGACAAGGCATTGGAATCATGCCCGAATATAAAGACTTCCATCGTGGTAAAGAGGGGCAAGAACGAAGTCACCATGAAAGAGGGCCGCGACCTGTGGTGGCAGGATGTGATGTCAGCAGGCGACATCACCGCCGACAATAAGGCAGAGGAGATGGATTCTGAAGATCCTCTCTTTATCCTATATACCAGCGGCAGCACGGGAAAACCCAAGGGAGTACTGCACACACAGGCAGGATATTTGCTCTACACGATGCAGACCTCTAAGTGGGTTTTTGATATAAAAGATAACGATGTCATCTGGTGCACAGCGGACATCGGATGGATAACAGGTCACAGCTATATCGTTTACGGATTGCTGTCACAGGGTGCCACCTCCATAATGTTTGAAGGTGTGCCAACCTTCCCTGAGCCGGACAGGTTCTGGAAAATCGTAGAGAAATACAAGGGGAGTAAATTCCATACCGGCCCCACCGCTATACGCTCATTGGTGCGACACGGCGACAAGTGGCCCAACGGATGCGATATGAGCAGTCTGAAAGTGCTGGGAACTGTCGGCGAGCCCATCAACCCGGAGGTATGGATGTGGTATTACAACGTAATCGGCAAGGGAAAATGCCCCGTTGTTGATACCTACTGGCAAACAGAAACCGGCGGTATCATAATCTCTCCACTGGCAGGAGCAATCCCGCTCAAGCCAGGATCTGCCACCGTCCCATTCCCTGGAATAGATCCAGTAATCCTACGAGAAGATGGTTCCGAAGCAGAAGTCAACGAGGGTGGCTATCTGGCGATAAGAAAACCCTGGCCCGGATTGATGAGAACCGTATATCGCAATCCCCAGAGATTCAAAGATACTTACTTCACACAATTCCCCGGTGTATATACCTGCGGCGACGGTGCCAGAATAGACGAGGATGGCTACATCTGGCTGATGGGTAGAATAGATGACGTAATCAACGTATCAGGACACCGAATGGGCACAGCAGAAGTTGAGAGTGCGCTAGTCAGCCACGAACTGGTGACTGAATCTGCCGTTGTGGGAATGCCCCATGATATTAAGGGACAGGGAATATACGCCTATGTCACCTTAAAAGCTGGTGTGGAAAAAACAGACGAACTCAAAAAGGAGCTGGTAAAGCATGTCCGCAAGGAGATAGGACCCATTGCCGCTCCTGACAAGATTCAGTTTACCGATGCCCTGCCCAAGACCAGAAGCGGAAAGATTATGAGAAGAATCTTGAAGAAACTGGCAGCAAACAAAATAGACGAGCTGGGTGACACCAGCACTCTTGCCGATGCATCAGTACTGGATTCACTGATTGAAGGTATGCAGTAAAAATCTGTCATTCTGCTTATAATGACAGATGGGAAGTAATAAATGAATACAGACCCAGAGGAGATTTCTAATTGAAGGTATTGCTAGTTTATCCCCGCTATACGGACACCTTCTGGAGCTTAAAGCACGCCTTAAAGTTCATCTCCAAGAAAGCGGCTTTTCCTCCTCTGGGTCTGTTAACCGTATCAGCTATGCTGCCCACGGAATGGCAGCAAAAGCTGGTGGATATGAACATCACTAACCTGACTGATAAAGACATCAAATGGGCGGACTACGTGCTCATCAGCGGGATGATAGTCCAACTAAAGTCCACCCACGAGGTCATCAAGAGATGCAATAATCTCGGGATAAAAACCGTTATCGGTGGTCCTATGGCAACGCTGGTTCCTCATGAATTTGACAAGCTGGTAACCCACATGGTTCTGGACGAAGCCGAGACCACAATGCCTCTTTTTCTGGAAGACCTCAAGAATGGTCATGCCAAGCACAAATACACCGCTCCACTTAATGTGTGGCCCGACGTAACCAAAACTCCCCTGCCCCGCTGGGAATACATCGATATGAATAAATACTCCTCTATGTGTATTCAGTATTCCCGCGGCTGCCCCTTCAACTGCGAGTTCTGCAACGTAACCCTGTTAAACGGGCACAGGCCCCGCACCAAAAGCAAGGAACAGCTACAGGAAGAACTGGAAGTCCTGTATCAGAGCGGCTGGCGTTCAATGGTCTTTATCGTTGACGATAACTTCATCGGCAACAAGGCAAAGTTGAAGAAGGAAATCCTGCCGGCTATGATTGAGTGGATGCAGTTTAGGGGATACCCCTTCTCCTTCTTCACCGAGGCTTCCATAAACCTGGCTGATGATGATGAGTTGATGAGGATGATGACGAAGGCCGGATTCAACACGGTGTTTATCGGCATTGAGACCCCAAACGAGAATAGCTTAGAAGAGTGCCACAAAGTGCAAAATAAGGGTCGAGATTTAGTCGCCTCAGTAAAGAAGATTCAGAACTATGGCTTACAGGTGCAGGGCGGATTCATAGTGGGATTTGACCACGATCCGCAATCCATCTTCCACGACCAGATTAACTTCATCCAGAAGAGCGGGATAGTTACCGCTATGGTAGGTATGCTGATGGCTCCTCCAGGGACGAGACTATACCAGCGTATGGAAAAAGAGGGACGCATCCTGCCTGGGGGCTCCGGCGACAACACCGATGGAACTACTAATATTATACCCAAGATGGGCTATGAAACACTACACCAGGGTTATAAGAATATAATGGACACCATTTATTCTCCCAAGGAACACTATAAACGCATTAAGACCTTTCTAAAGGAATATCACCCCCCGAAGAGAAAGGGGCGCAGTTTTAGTCTGCCCAAATTTGGCGATTTGAAGTCCCTTATCAAGGTATCGTGGTCCCTGGGTCTCAAAGATAGGGGAAGGTGGCGATACTGGCAATTTTTTACCTCAACTGTGCTCAAGCGTCCCAAGACAATTCAAATCTCCCTAAGCCTAGCCGCCTACGGCTACCACTTCCGCAAGGTTGCCGATAAGATGCGTAATCCTCCACGCGTAGAGGTAAAGCAGCTACAGCCGCAGGCAGTAAATGCACCACGAGGAACACACAGCTCATCCTTTGACTCATCCCTGAAGTAACATTATGATCAAGGCTGTATTCTTTGACCTTCACGGCACACTGACCTACTTTGACCCACCGCGGCACGAAATACACGCTGCCGCCGCTCAAAAGTTCGGGATTGATGTGACTCCAGAGGCAATCCATCAGGCACTACCCGCCGCCGACGGAATGTGGCGAACCAGCAACAGGGATAATCAGACAGAACCATCTATGTATGAATATATCCTTCTCAAAGAGGCTGGCATAGATGTTTCGCGCGAGACAGCCACACGGGTTATCACCGAATTTTTCAAGTTTACGTCAAGTTTCAAGCTCTTTGACGACGTGTTGCCCACCGTCAGCAAACTCAAGGAACAGGGTCTTGCCTTAGGTATGATTACCAATAACACTAAGGAGATTCACAAATCCTGCGAGATGCTGGGGCTGACGCAATATCTGGGCACTGCCATCACCTCTGACGAAGTGGGTGTGGGTAAGCCCGACTTACGCATCTTCAACGCCGCACTGGAGCAGGTCAAGGTCAAAGCTGAAGAAGCAATGCACGTCGGAGACCAGTATAACAGCGATGTAGAGGGGGCACGAAGGGCAGGGATACAGCCGGTACTCCTCGACCGCAATAACAACTGGGAACACATCAATGACTGCCTCAAAATCAAATCCCTGACAGAAGTACTGGGATTGGTTTAAGCCTTGACTAACATGAGCAACTGCCTTCTAAGCAGTGACTCACCGATTATAAAAAATACAAGGCGAAGCGAGGCGTGGCTTAGCCCAACTGATTACTCTTCATATTGATGTGCCATTGTGATTCCCTCCTCATGCAGTAATATATGCCACAGCATAAGAATGAGAAGTTCTTGTTAAAGCAGTTTGTGGGAATGTCCCACTTGACAAATAATCCCACCAGTAGTAGGGTATTAATATGATAAACATAATAAAGGATTCAGAGCTAAAAAGAGTAGCAGAAGGCGTGAAGCCAGATGCCAAAAAGCGGGTGGTTTTACCTAAGTCCTTAGTGAAAGAGGGCATCACGTATCACATATACAGCAACAGTGATGGGCAGATCGTATTAGACCCACAGGTAACCATATCCGCATCTGAGTTATGGTTATTCAAGAATAAGGATATTTTAGCTTCGGTGGATAAGGGGATGCTAGAGTCAACCAGGATAAATCGCGGCTCATTTGCGAAGTATATCAAAAATGCGCCGTGAGTTACGTTTTAAGCCTACTGCTGACAAACAATTAACAACTATCGAAGGTGACCCATCCCTCAAGGGTATTCTGAAGCAAGTAAGGAAAACTTTGGGATACTTAGAAATAAATCTCCGCTCTAAATCTCTGCAAACCCACGAGTACGAATCATTAACAAGGCGTTATGGTATAAAAACCTTTGAGGCTTATGCCCAGCAAAATACCCCAGGGGCTTATAGGGTATTCTGGCAATATGGGCCTGACGAAATAGATGAAAGCGGCAAGCGTATATCTATCATCACCATCATAGCTATAACCCCACACCCTGAATCGTAATCAGCGGCTTATGGATTCGAATCCCCTCAGACTTTACTTCGACCTTCCCAGGAAGGACTCATCAAAGCCCTGATAACTCTGGACGTAATGACAGGGGAGATAGCGAGGCAGTCAATAGTCTAATAGTCCACCACCCCTCCAAGATTGTCGCGTCGCTACGCTCCTCGCAAAGACTTACTTACTTACATCACGCCATGTTAGTAATAGTTCTCATCCTGTCTTCTTTTTGGTAAACATAGCCACCAGGCACCCATTAACTATCGACGCTAGAACAGTCAGTACTGTTAATATGACCACATATACCCAGCCAAAATAGGCAATCATCATTGGCAGGAGAAAAAGTTTGACCGCCCTGTTATATAGGAATACAGCTATCGCCATATTGCCTGCGCCCTTTTCTCGCAAATCTTTCATCAGGGGATACCATACATAGATTGGACCCATAGAAATGATTCCAGCAGCCGCTGATAGCAAGATGCCTTTGGTACTAGCACCACTACCCAGAAGATGGACAATCTGGGCTGGTTTGACAAACAGGTTTAGAGCTAGCATCACCACAAAGACAAAGGCTAAAGGGGGAAGTATACCAAGGCAAACTTTCCCGCTATCCCTAAGGGCTGCCAGCGCTTGTTCAGGGACAAGCACGAAGAGAACACCATAAATTACCAGTATGATGAGTGGAAAAATAAACACATGCCCAGAAGGTCGTGAGGTTTTACGCTTCGACTTATGTGATTTCTCCATACTCATAACCACCTACCCGACTATGAAATTCAGAAGCATCACTGTGAGAATGGCAACTGGTATAGCCAGAATAAAACATAATCCGTTCCTCAGTAGAGCAAACTTTAAGCCAAGACTAGCAATCTCAGCCGGTAGCTGAACTAACCCCACAGTTACCCATGTGATAATAAGAGCAGTCACAGCAAACAAACTGACGCCATTATCCAGCAGTGCCGCACCGATAACGTAGCTATTTATGGGGTTGCCAGCTAGAATGCTCCCAAAGCAAGCTCCCCATAGAGTGTCCAATGACACATTCCCTGAAAAAATGGAAGACAGGGCTTCCTTTGATACGAAGTTATTAAACAATCCGATACACAGCACGACGCCAACCGTTACAGGCAGTATGTTGGCAAACTGCTTAGCTGAGTTCCTCAGTCCGCTGACTAAGATATCCCTGTTGATGTATTTGGTTACTTGCTCCTTTTCTTCTTTTTTAATGGCTAAGCCTTGAACGAAGCCACCTGCTTTGTACTTTTCAACAACCTCTTCTACCGTTCCGCTGACATTAGTGATAACCTTAATGCCATTTGATGCGAGCTGGTTGCGTGCAGTTGGGCTACAGTAGCCAGTCAACACTGCCTCAACATCTTCACTAACTGCAAAGACAACTGCCCTGACCCCTGCCCCAGGCCGAAATGTGTCTCTGGGGTTTTCAAGCGTCTTGAAATCCATCGTTTCAGTATCCACCACAAGCAAATACGGAGATTGTCCAAACCTTTGGGACACATTTGATGTTAACTCTGCGCCTTCGGCAGAAATTACGATTTTCACAGCACTCCTTTAGGCAACTAGAAAAAACGCTACTATTATAACAAAGGAAGTGTGCCCTGTCATAATGGACAAACAAAAAGGGATTCGGCGAGAAACATCTATTTCACCTATTTTCAGGGCAGAGATTGCTTCGTCCTTCCCTGGAAAGACTCATCAAAGTCCTGATAACTCTGGAAGCTCCGGCACACCGAGAGCGCCCCCCAATACATCGGGGGGCACAATAACGGAAGGGGGAGAATCAGCAGATTAGAGAGCCGCTTGCTGACTGAATAGATTCCCTGGCACATTTTTCGGCACGATGACCTTCAGAGCTGAAGGCACAGTGCGAATAGTGATAGGGATCTCCATAAAAGGCTCCCCATCCACATGCACTGGCAGAGCATGAGCTGATTCAATAACTATTTCACTACATTGATAATATTCTACATTCGGATCTCGAAGGTACCGGCGAGAGAGCACTCCAAAAGCGTGATTTACAAAGGTAAAGAAACCATCTCCCTTAAAAATACACACATCCAACTTGGCGTCATTCACACAAGCCTTATTTCCTATCGACACCACTCCACCGTAGAGCTGGATATTACTGACAACAATTAAAAATGCGCTGGATTCTATCACTTTTCCATCCACAGTCAGCCGAACGTCCGTGCTGGAGTATTGGCTAACTGCCTCTATTGCGGGTATGACATAAGCCCAGGCGCCCAGTACCTTTTTCTCCTTCGGTGATACACTTTCGTTAATCGCTGCATCCAGACCAACACCCGCCCACATCAAGAAATAGCGTCCTTCGACCTCGCCCACATCCACGGCAAGAGTGCGTCCTTCTACCAGCACTCGAGCGGCATTAAGCAGCACCTTTCGGTAATAATTGATAGGTAGAGGACTTGCAGTCCGTTCCTCAATATCGGCAACCAACTTTGCCACTCCCGTAGTTGGCAATATCGGATTCAAGGCAGGGATACCCATTTGCAGTGCCCACACATTGGTAGTTCCCACAGGAAGCACACCCAGTGCTGCGTCAGTGCCCACTAATCCGCTGGCAACCGCACTAACAGTACCGTCCCCACCAGCCGCGATAACGACCTTCGCACCTCGTTGAACAGCATTGCGAGTCAATTCGACCACATCTGCCGATTCATTCACTTCTCGCCAGGCCACAGTCCACCCACAGCGACTCAATAAAGCAACTGCTTCTTCCAGTCCGCGCCTGACAATCACCTGCCCCGCAGAAGGATTGTATATCAACTCAGCCTGCATTGAATATCCACTCGGTCCTTACTTCCCCTATCTATATCACTCTCGAAAGCTTCTTTGAATCACTTTGCTAATATCTAACCAAATTACCTTTTCAGTATTATTTGCATCTCCAGTCTTATTCTGAGCTACATTATTGATTATTATACCAGAAAAACTTCTGCGCATAGGTATTTCCATCATTAGCTCTCCCTCTTCCCCCAAGATTACTTCAGCCCCCTGCGCTTCACAGCGACAAAGGGAGAGGGAGTTGTTGTTTGAGTTTGCTTCGGCACTTCGTGCTTTGCAATGACAAAGCGGGGAAGAATTACCTCCTTTCTTTGCCATTCCCCATATGAACGAGTATAATTTTAACCGAGCTGAGAGTGAAAGAACACTCCATACGCACAAAGGGGAATATTATGAGTAAAATTACGATGGGGCCGCAGATAATGCTTTACCCAATGCCCACGGTACTGGTAGGAACAAATGTTGATGATAAGCCAAATTTTATGGCAGTCGCCTGGTGCGGTATTGTCAGCAGTATTCCACCAATGCTCTCCGTCGCCATAAGACATCAGCGCCACACCCTCAAGGGAATCAGACAAAATATGACCTTTTCCGTGAACGTGCCCTCCTGCGAGCAGGTAAAGGAAGTTGATTACTGCGGCATTGTGTCCGGTACCAAAGCCGATAAAGTAGATATCTGTAAATTCGATGTGTTCTACGGTAAGCTGAACAATGCTCCGCTCATCGAGCAGTGCCCCACAAACTTAGAATGCACAGTAGAGCATATTCTGAACCTGGGCAGCCACGCTTTAGTCATAGGCAAAATAGAGGAAAGCCACGTCACAGAGAACTGCCTCACCGATGGAAAACCGGACGTTGCGAAGCTAAAACCGTTCATCTTCACCCCACGGCATCAATATTACGCATTTGGTGATGTTATTGCCAAAGCGTTCAGCTGCGGAAAAGAACTGGGATAAAAAGTTAATACCCCGCATCTCTGCGAGGTATTAATAATTATCTTTTACGCTTTCACATCGGAAGTCGTATTAAGACTTGATCTGAGCGGATTTACTCCTGACAATAAAG
>JAGHDJ010000114.1 GCA_021159955.1 Dehalococcoidia bacterium | reverse complement strand
AGCGTTTCTGTGGTGCTGGCGACTGCTCTAGTGCCATAACTATCGGGGATTAACTGCTGGTAGCGGGGGAATTCTCCCTGCAAAAGTTGCGATACCATCTCGGCATTTTTGGGTCTGAACAGTATTTGATTTTTGCCAATGCTGATGCCGACAGGTTCTTCCTGGTCGAGAAGGAGGCGGTTCAACTCCATAAGTGCGCGTCCAGGGATGATAACTTCAATCTCTTCATCTACCGGTTTTAGAATAGGCAACTCTTGAACTGCTAGGCGAAATCCGTCGGCGGCGGCCAGAACTAATTTGGAACCTTCAAATTTTGCGTGGACACCAGTTAGCACCGGTCGCGACTCATCAGAAGCGCAGACGAAGGCCACTCGCGATATTCCTTGTTTGAGGATATCTGGTTCAATTTGGGTGGCAACGCCGTCAGCTATTTGTGGAATAGGGGGGAAGTCCTCGGATACCATTCCACTGATACGAGCCTCAGTTCGAGCGCATTTTAGTTCTAAGACATTCTTGGATAGAGCGATGTCTATCTTGCCGGTTGGTAGGGAGCCAACAAAATCGGTGAGGAGTCGGGCGGGGATGGTGATGGAACCCTCTTCTTCTACTTTCGCGCCAACCCAGCAGCTGATGGCAATTTCCAGATTAGTAGCGGCGAGTGTGAGCCGTGATTGCTCTGCTGTCAGCAGGATATTGCTTGTGATGGGCAGGGTGCTTCTGGTTGCCACCGCTCGAGCAGCAATGCTAAGTCCCCTATTGAGATTCTCTTGAAGACACGATAACCTCATTATCTACCTCCATGCTGTGCCAACACGTGACCGAAATATACAATAGCTAGTATACAGTAATTGGTTTATTCCCTCAAGGGGGGCAGCAGAGCCACACTACTAGACTAGCGTATTGGTTGTTATGCCGAGGTGCGGTTTACTGGTAAATGTCGCCAAGGTTTGTATTGTAAAAAAAGCTTATCGTTCGCTGATATTTTTCAGCACTATGCTTGCTTCACGAGCGGCTTGTCCTCTATGGCTTATCCTGTTTTTTTCTTCGGATGATAATTCAGCCATGGTTTTTCCCATCTCGGGCAGGTAGAAAACCGGGTCATAGCCAAAACCCTCTTTACCGCATGGTTTTAGCGTGATGATGCCCCTGCATTCCCCATGACAGAGGAGTGGGTTAGACTCTCCCTGTTGGATGATGGCGATAACGCATCTAAAGCTTGCTCCTCGTTTGTCCCAAGGGACATCTTTAAGCTCACTAAGAAGGTAATCGGTGCGCTGTTTATCGGAGAGTCCTTCTCCACCAAATCGTGACGAGAGGTATCCTGGCATCTTTCCCAGGGCATCTACCTCCAGCCCTGAATCGTCGGCCATTGTGGTGAGCCCGCTCAGGGATGCATAAGCACAAGCCTTTATTTCAGCGTTCTCCCTCATTGAAGCTCCCGTTTCTTCTACCACGGTGTTGATGCCTTCCTGTGATAGGGTTGTGAGTTGAAAAGGGATATCACCCAGCAGCATCGAATACTCCCGAGCCTTATGGAGGTTATTAGTGGCTAGAAGTAGCTTATGCTGACCCGTCATATATTTACTCTGGCAAGTCGGTAAATCTGTTTTTCAGTTTCTTCATCACCTGTGGCATTGTGGTATATTCCATCTCTTCCAGAGGCAGGCGGTGCGGCTCAAATGGTCCATGACGGCGCATATATTCAGCTGCTGTATTTGCCTGTTTTCTGGCTTCATCGAAACTGATGTCGGCGAACATATCACGCGGTCCTACAAGTTTGCCTTCGGCGAGTTGGAATCCCAGTGCTATTACTCTTGGAGGTCCGTCGAAGCGGGATGGGATGCTGTCTGCTACGCTGACTGGCATTAAAGGACCGTTGTGCGAACCACGCATCCATCCTTCTACCAAGAATGGGAGAGCGAATGGTTCCAGTACCTCTCCTACTGCAGGAAATTTACCTTGTGCTCGCACGATGCAGACGGGGTCATCTTTGCCGACGTATCTGCCTGCTAGCATGGATAAGCGTTGAGTAGATGAAACTGCAGCTATTTCTCCACTGGGACGGTGTCTAACTGATTTTACGGGATAGTGAGAGGGGGCTCCCATAAATATCAACATATCATATATCTCCTCTGGAGTATTAAAGGAGACTTTCTTGTGCTTCTGCACATCGTGTACTTCAAAGGAAAATCCTGAGTGCATATTGGATGCGATTACCAGCCCGATGGTGTTAAAGGGATCGGCGAACATCTTATACAGGGGCATATTCCATGCTCCTGAGGATGTCTTGTCTGCCATGAAAATAATGATTGATTCTGCATCTCTTTCCTCTATTTCCATTTCCGCCACCCCGGGACCCATTCCCTTTACGTTTCCTGAGAAGGCGTCGCTGAGGAGGTCCTGTCCCGCTCCGTGAAGCTTCAGTTTTTTCGCCAATTTGGTGCCCTCAACGAATATATCCCATGCCATCTTGTGTATTTCCCCACTCTCCTCCCCCTTCTGGTGGGTCATAATTAGTTGCAGGTCATCTCCGCATTTGGTAACATGAAAATCAATGATTTTCCCGCTGCTTGCAGTTTTCTGGAGTAGCTCGCGGGATTTTTCTAGAATGAGAGGGTGTGATTCTGAATGCCCCACCCAGCCTCCGATGTCTGCTTTTATTACGCTCAAGGTAACCTTCATAAATTGTCCTCCTTAACTCTAGTAATCAATTCCCTCGCGGGAAAGAAGCCCTTTTTTGTAGGGGTGTTTAATTTCTTTCATCTCGGTGACCACGTCTGCTAGCTCAATGAGTTTGTCATCTGCGTAACGCCCCGTGAGAATAAGCTCTACTTTCTTAGGTTTGTCTTTTATCAACTGTATAACATCATCAGTGGACAGAAGCCCCCATGCAGTTGCTACGTTTACTTCATCAAGTATTACCACATCGTATTTGCCACTGGTGGTGGCTTTACGAACAGCTTTCAGAGCTTCTCTGGCTTGTGTTTTATCTGATTCCTCAACATTATTTGGATCGATGAAGTACATTCCTCCAAATCTGGAGAGGTTAACGTTAGGTAGTTGGGATAGAACTTTCTGCTCGCTGGAGGGGAAGCCTCCCTTCATAAAGTAGATAATACTAACCCTTAGTCCGTAGCCCAGGGCACGCAATGCCACTCCCAGGGCGGCGGATGTCTTCCCCTTCCCGTCACCGGTGAAAATTTCCACCAATCCTGTAGTTAGAGATGCCGATGGTAAGTCGTGCGACTCATTCATTATTTAACAACCCAGTGTAACGTTATTTTCGCATTTGTGTCAAGAAAACGAGTCGCTCAACTTGTGGCGGTGGAGTGGGTTGTGTGTTTATATGATGCTTGGAAAGACTTGTTAAATTACGCTGTGGCGGAGTGGAATATTAAAAAATGGAGGGCTCTACACTCTTTAGTGTGAAAAGGGATAGTTGAAAGCACCCGCTGACCTCTGTAGCCTTAAGGTTT
>JAGHDJ010000103.1 GCA_021159955.1 Dehalococcoidia bacterium | reverse complement strand
GGTAATCATTTTATAGGTAAGGAACTAAAATCTAAACATGCTTTGCTAACTTCAATTTGGAGGTTTCCCCCAGAACGGGTAAATTCACATCCTGCTCCCTTCCCGATTGCGCTTCCTACGAGGGCAATATATTCGGTAATGGATGAAAACAACGGATTAATAATTGACCCATATTGTGGTAGTGGAACTACTTTAGTTGCCGCAAAACTACTAGGGCATGATTTTATAGGTATTGATATTTCGGAAGAATATATAGACCATGCCAAAAAAAGAGTCCTAAACTACGAAAGCGAAAACATAGCTCTATTGGAAGAAGTGGAGAAACACAAGGTATCGGAGACTTTTTCGGATAGAAAACAGAATGGCAGATACACTGGCAGGTTCAGACAAAGCAAGAATAGTTCAACCACCAAACAAATTCCACTTAAACTATTATAGATTCTTCAGTAATCCAATTGTTTTTTGTTATCAGTCTTTCCTGTTTAGAATGGTATTCATGATGACCTACCCTCCCACGAAGGATACCACTATTCAAGTTAGAGTTCACAACATAATAACCTCTATCCCATATCAACGAAAAAAGGCTTCGAAATATCGAAGCCTTTTTGCAGTCTAACCAAAAGTTTCAGTCCTAGCTTTCCAGAACCTTCATTGCCTCTTCTCTGTAGGCATCCATAAGATAGGGTATTCCTGTAACTTTGGCACATTCCTCAGTCAGCGACATAAGGTCACTGCGTCTGATTGCAGGAGTGCTGAAGCACCTGGAACCCGCCATCAACTGCTGCAACCCCACCCTAATCTTTTCGCTGTAACTATAGAGACCAACTGCCCCCAGGGGAATATTCTTCATCTCATCAGCGCCCACTATATCCTTAACATCCTGATAGCAGACAAATATCTCTTCCGCGGTTGAGCCAAAGCTGCTGACAGTCCTAGGTAACTTATCATTCTTGAGCCACTGCTGAATACTCTTGCCAACCATACCAGGAATCATCAAAGCTCGCCCCATACACACGGCTTTGGTAAAAGGCGCTCCAAGAGCAAGGGCTTTGAATACACCATCTTCACTGCTGAATCCGCCTGCAAAGGCTAAATCAGGGGCTCGTTCACCCCTGTCGGCCAGCTTCTGGCAAAATTCACGAGCTGCCGCATGCAGGTAGAGACTAGGCATACCCCATTCTTCCATCATCCGCCAGGGACTCATTCCAGTTCCGCCGGGAGCGCCATCTATCGTAAGCAGGTCAATTTTAGCCCTTGAGCTCCACTTGATAGCCATAGCTAGTTCACGCAGACCATAAGCGCCAGTTTTTAAGGTAATACGCTTGAACCCTAAATCCCTCAAGCGCTTAACCTCAGCATAGAAGCCTTCCTCATCAATAAAACCAAGCCGACTGTGACGCTCAAACTCCTTAATCGAGCCATCTTTGAAAGCTGCCTGACTAATGGGGTTTGAAGGGTCGGGAGTAACGATATAACCTCGTTTCTGGAGCTCTAATGCACGTTCCAGACTGCTAACCTTTATCTCCCCGCCAATACATTTCGCACCCTGCCCCCATTTCAATTCTATGGTGTCCAGCCCATGTTTCTTGCTGACATATTCAGCAACACCCAATCTGGTATCCTCTACGTTCATCTGGACCAAAATTTCACCATAACCCTGGTGGTAGCGCCGATATATATTGATACGACGGTCCATATCCGGGGCTGAAACGACCTTGCCATTTGAACCACGCTCAAGCTTGGGGTCAATACCGCAAACGTTTTCACCGCAGACAATAGTAATCCCACTGATGGCAGCGCCGATGGCGAAACTCTCCCAATTCTTACGGGCTATCTCCGTAGAACCCAGCGCACCAGTGAAGATAGGAACCTTCATCCTGACTTTCCTATCCCATCCATACTCAGACTCGGTATTCACCACCGGGAAAATAGCCGAATCAGAATCACCAACAACACCATCGGGCAATCCTTTAGCACTAAAGGCATACCCCTGGATATTGAAATGCGAGTAATCAACAGGATAATCCTTATCGCCTCCGGCGGTAACATCACCGAAGGGACCAGGATAAAGTACTTCCCTGCTACGGAAGCTGGACTTGAAGACCTCACAGTTTCCAGTGCAGCCCTCGACACAACGAGTGCAAAGCCCGCTCATAGGCACTACGCTTTTAGAGCGGTTAGTGGTTCTGGTGGCTTCATTTGAGTTCGGTCGCTGTAAATTCATCGTCTAATGTTTCACTCTCTTCCTTGATTTTATTTCACTGATTCCTCACTCAGGAATAATTTCTCGCCTGCTTTTTTATATTCTTACTACCACCCCCTTGACAGTCCTTCCTTCTTTCACATCCAGACAAGGTATGAGTCTCGCCTATTCCGTATCACAATTCCTCAAACTTGACTAAATCCTGGTAATCTAAAACTGTACTCATGGCGTGATTTTCGGTATTAATCCCCCCCTCATTGGCAACCGCTATCGGATTCAAACCACCGAGGAGTACTATTCCAATTTGATTAAGCCCCACAGAGACTTCACACACTGGCTCACTAACATCCCCCATCACAAGCACCCCTCTTATCCCTGCTTCTTTTAGTTTTGTTATCACTTCTTCTGTCAGGGGACGACAGAAAGCAGGTATCTCACGGAAGTTAGCCAGTATCTCTCCATTACCGCTAGTAATTGCCCTCTTGACCGAGGTCATTTCAGCCTTGATGAATATCTCTGAAGGGTCCAGGGACGAACCCGCGTAGTGAATCAGCTCTACGAAGCGTAAGGGCTGACGTGTGCGAACCTGAAGAATGCCACCAAACTTGGATTCAATTGGGATTCCTGCCTTAAGCAAAACGCCATTAACCACAACACTACAGACCGTAGCTAATCCTACCTTCCCTTGAGGAATAGTTATCCCTCCTAAGCTCTCATTTTCCTTGGCTACTGCCACCATGTTACTAACGCAAAACCCCCTGGTAAAAGCAGGACTCATTACATGGAGTGCCTTGCTAAATTCTTCCTTTCGGAAAAAAGAGACATTGACAGGAACAGAACCAGTATGGTTCTGTAAGTCAAAGTTGGTGCGAAAGGAAAGTATCTCAATCTTAGAAACAACGAATCCTACCTTATCTCTAACCAGAGCACGTTTTACTTCCTCAATACCTTCCATGGTAAGCACTCGCCCGCCTCTTTGTCCTACAAGTCGAGTCAACCCTCGCTCGTCCATTCGCTTCAGATGATAACGCACCGTCCGCTCGGTTAGTTTGATTCCGTGTTCTTCCAGGCGACGGGAAACAATCCTGGCGCCCAGTGGCCGTAGCGAGCCGTTTAAAATCCTCATGATGGAGAGCAGCTTTACCTCAACGTCCTGCGTCTCAAAACCCATTACAATAACCTCAATTGATTTCTTTTAGTAGGTGATAGGCAAGCGTTTTCCCATAGTAAGCTATCTCCAAAAGCCTGTCAATTTCTCCAGAGAGATGTCTCTGACCGACATATTAGACCATACTCAGATAAAGTGGCAACCCCTTGCATAAGACAGGTTCCCTATGCACTCGGAGGAGTATTGCCAAAGTAAACCTTCGTGTGGGGCCAGGGAATCTCGATTCCTTCCTCATCGAAGGTGTTCTTAATTCGGAGGCGCAATTCCCCCATCACATCCCACTGACGCAGTGGTCTGGTCTCTCCCAGTATCTTAATCTCAATACCAGAATCCCCTAGATTATCCACCCTGAGCACTTTGGGGGTAGAGATAAGATCCCCTTTCCACTGCGGTTCTTCAGCCATCTCTCTGCATAACCTGTTGACAACCTCAATGACACGGCCCAAGTTTTCCCCATAGCCTACCGAAACATTCAGGTTCACTCGAGAAAACCCCTTGGTAAAATTACCCGATACGCCAACCTTTCCGTTGGGAACAGAGTGAACTATCCCGTCTAAATCTCTGATGACAGTCCGCCGCAGCCCCATCTCCTGCACCAGTCCGCTAACGCCAGCGATGCTGACCACATCGCCAACCCTATACTGATCCTCCAGCAGAATGAAAAGTCCGCTAACTACATCTTTAATCAAATCCTGTGCGCCAAAAGCAACAGCAAGGCCACCAACACCAAGTCCTGTCAACATGGCGGTGATGTTCACACCAACTTCAGGAAGCACGGTCAAGATAGCCCCAAAGGTGATAACCACCCCGCAAATAGCAATCAACAGTGAGGATAAAGTGTCAATTCTCTTTGTGATTTCTTCTTCAAATTCACCCGCCATTCGCCGCGACACAGCCCCCTTAACAAGACGCTTCATAGAACGGCGCAAAACAACATATACGACAGCTGAGACAGCAACAACGGTCAGAATGCGGATGCCACTCACCATAAACCAATCATACATAGTAATTACCTCTCTCTAGAAGTTATCGCCCTAGTTTAATGTTAGCACGTTCAAAAATTATTCTCCAACATCTAAGGACTATGCCAAGATGCGACAAGCCCCCACAACCAGGAAATGGGTTATTCTGGCAAAGGAACTCATCAGGAAACTCAACAATTTCGTGCGGTGGAATGGGAGCTCTGTTATAGGAGGGGAGAGAATATGAGCAGCATCCGAATTCGGATAGAGACCGGAGAGATCAGCTTGCCGTTATCCTCTATTGAAGAGGCAGCGGGGAGAATCGTCCGGTTGGTCAAGGGCGAGAATTTACCTCTTGTCCGCACCTTCTGTGGCTTTGGAAGCGCAGGTGCTGACCGTCTCTTTAGCTGTAGTCTTGTTCCCATTATCCCCACTACTGGGGCGCATTGTGGGATTGCTGCCATTGCGGCCGCTATCAGTACAATAAAAACCGGAACCTTTGTAAAACACGGGCACTACAGAAAAGACCCTGCTCACCTCATCACCACACTGGGGGCAGGATGCAAATGTATCAGCGTTAAATCCCTGTCTCAATTCAAAACGAAGTGAACACCTGGGACATTCATATTCATATGTTGGCAAGGCAAAATCCTCCTTTCAGGAACTCATCATATTCAATTCAGCCCATACAGTAAGCAATTAGCACTTACCTCATCGGACTGCTAAAGGTTTATTCTATCCCAACTCAGTCAGTTAGTCAAGGGATTTATGCATTACAAAAAACGGCTTTGTTACCACCCCTGAAAGGTGGTAAAATCAAAGTCAAAGGGAGGATTTTATGGAGCCCACTCAAGGCGGAGCCGTTCTAACCAGATATGACATCCAGGAAATGCTGAAAATTTCACCTCCCCTCATAGAGGAGCTGATAGACGAAGAACAACAGCTACAGCAAAACGGGATTGACCTCACCGTAAAAACTGTAGCTATGATGTCATCTCAAGGAAGAATGGGCACGGATAAATCCGAGAGGATTATCTCCCAGACTGCCCCCCTCGCCTTCGACGGACTGGGCTACCTTGAACTCATTACAGGGTTCTACCTGATAACCTTCAACGAAATCGTCCACCTGCCAAGAGACATTATGGCTCTGGCAAAGCCCAGGTCCAGTCTACTCAGGTGCGGCGTCAGCATTGAGAACGCCGTCTGGGATGCAGGATACGAAGGACGCTCTCAGGCACTGCTGGTAATCCATAATCACTACGGATACCGCCTTAAGAAGAATGCCAGAGTGCTACAAATGGTCTTCTTCCGCCTGACAGGAGAAACAACGGCATACGACGGCATATTCCAGAGAGAGAACACCTAGGCCGTGTCAGGCTACGGCAGCAACAAACAAACTCCATCTCCGTTAAAACTCTCGCCCAGCAGAATAGCCACCTTCCGCCAGTGCCGCCAGCGCTATAAATTCCTCTACATAGACAAACTCGGTGAGCAGCATGGAAGAGCCAAGCCCTTCTTCACAATGGCAAATCACGTTCACGCAACCCTCAAGGACTTTTTCACCTTGATTCCTGTAGAGCAGAGGAACAGCGAATCCATTATCAAGTTATTGCAAAAGAACTGGCGTCGCTACCAGGTCGGTTTCCGCAATGCCGAAGATGAAAAGCGCTGGTTTGAGAAAGCGGTAGAACAGCTTGAAAACTTCGTCAGCAATCACGATATTACCATAGAGCCAGTGATGACAGAGCAGTCGTTTCAGGTAGATATAACTCCGGGACTTATCCTGCGCGGCAGGGCAGACCGAATAGACCGTCGGGAGAATGGCACCCTGCACATCATTGACTACAAGACAGGACATATACCCGAGGAAATAGACTGGATGCAGGTTCGCATGCACGCACTGGCGGCAACTCAGCACACAGGAACGCCAGTGAGCAAGATTTCCTTCCTCTACCTCAGACAGTCACTCCTGAAATCAACCGCACTCTCCCCGAATGACTTTGAGCAAATTAGACATGAACTGCTTAAAACGGCACACAAGATAAGGCAGGAAAAACTCTTTCCTGCAACGGAGGGAACATGGTGTAAAAACTGCGATTTCAAACCCATCTGTCCCGCCTCTACGGGTATCAAACCACCCGATTCACCAGAAAAACAGTTGTCACTCTGGGGTGAGGTGGATGGCGATAACTCCTGATGCTTTCCCTCTAACTCTCCGATGAACGAAGCATCCTCGGAGAGGGAACCTGAGATTGCTTCGTCGTCCTTCAAGAGAAGGACTCCTCGCGATGACGTCTTCTTTTCTCGTCTTTGCGAGCGTAGCGCGGCAATCTCTTATATCTCATCCCTCCCTTGGCTAACGGGTCCGATTTATCGGACTCCGATGAGCAAAGCATCATCGGAGAGGAAAAATGCTGACAAATGTTACCCGGTGCTGTAAAGTTACAATTAAGGGGAGAATGTGATAATGAAAATAGAACTGGATACGGAAAGGGAACTCGAAGAGATTTATAG
>JAGHDJ010000113.1 GCA_021159955.1 Dehalococcoidia bacterium | reverse complement strand
CTCTGAGAGTGTTCATGATCCTTTTGGTACGGGACATGCCTCGACTTCTGTATCGGCTGCCCTGGGAATGGCTGTGGCTCGTGATATGCTAAGTGAAGACTATCATGTTATCGCTGTTATAGGCGATGGTGCCTTTACCGGTGGTATGGCGTTTGAAGGCTTGAACCAGGTGGGGCATCTGGGGAATCGGCTGATTGTTATTCTTAATGATAACGGAATGTCGATTTCACCCAGTGTTGGTGCGCTGGCTCGTATTCTGAATAAGGTGAGTTATGATCGCCGCTATCACAAGGCTAAGAGGGATATAAGAAAGATTATTCCTCGACTTCCTCTGGGAGGGTATATCTGGAATGCAATGAGGCAGATTAAGAATGCTGTTAAAAGATTAGTTGTGCCGGTGATGGTCTGTGAGAAGTTTGGCTTCAGTTATATTGGACCCATTGATGGACACGATATAGGTATTTTAGAAAAGACGCTGACCCAGGTGAAGGAGAATTATTTTAAGCCGACCCTTATCCATGTGATTACGACTAAGGGCAAGAATTATTGTCCTGCTGAAGAAGATGCCATTCACTTTCATGGAGTATCTCCCCGTTGTGGTTATAGTGGAGATGCTTCTTCGTATAGTGAGATATTTGGGCAGACACTGCTGCATATCGCCAGAGAGGATTCTCGTGTTGTGGCGGTCACTGCCGCAATGCTTGATGCTACTGGGTTAGGTGCTCTCAAGAGCGAATTTCCCGAGCGGGTATTTGATGTTGGGATAAGTGAGCAACACGCCGTTACGTTTGCTGCAGGGCTGGCTACACAGGGATATATTCCTGTAGTAGTTATATATTCCACTTTTCTGCAACGGGCTTTTGACCAGATTATTCACGATGTTTGCTTGCAGAATCTGCCTGTTGTATTTGCTGTTGATAGAAGCGGACTTGTAGGGAGGGACGGTAAAACACATCAGGGGATGTTTGACTTCTCCTATTTAAACTGCATCCCCAATATGGTTGTTTCTGCACCTAAGGATGAGAATGAATTACGGCATCTGCTTTACATGGCTGTGAAGGCAAACCGCCCGATGGCGATACGTTATCCTCGTGGGGGAGGGAGTAATGTATCCATGGATCCGACTTTGAGAGAGATACATATTGGTGAGTGGGAGCTGCTCAAGCCCGGTCGTGATGTTGCGATACTAGCTATTGGGAGTATGGTTGCCCCGTCTTTGGGGGCATCACGGGTGTTATCTGAGCACGGCGTGGTTGCGGCTGTGGTGAACGCTCGTTTTTCCAAGCCGCTTGATGAAGATTTTATTTTTGAAATGGCTGGGAAAGTCGGACGTATAGTCACCGTAGAAGAGAATACTCTCAAGGGTGGCTTTGGCAGTGCCGTTCTTGAATTACTGCATAAATCTGATATGGAAAAAATCAGGGCGCATTGTATAGGACTTCCCGATGAATTTGTAGAGCATGCTTCTCAGGAGGAACTGCGTTCCATATTTGGTCTGGATAATGTGGGGATAGCAAGGGTTATATTGAACTTTTTCCCTGAGCTTGGCAGCTCTTTGTCTGTGGGAGAGAGCAGCAAGAGTGCTCTTTCATTTTGAAATAAGGTGTTGGATGAGTGTAAAGATTGTGAAGTTGGGTTTTAGTAGTGCTAGACAGTAGTCTCTGGGAAATTCTTCCTTCTGTTCCTGCCCTTTACCTGGCAGATATGGCATCTTTTCATCCCCTTGTCACTCAGATTCTTTATAATAGAGGTATAGATACCCACGTTGAGGCGGACTCATTTTTAAATCCCGAACGAACTTCTTTAATGGATCCATTTTTATTGCCTGATATGGGAAAGGCGGTGGGGAGGATTATTCAGTCCCTGTCGTCTAACGAAAAGATTGCGATATGGGGGGATTTTGATGCTGACGGTATAAGTGGCACTGCTGTATTAGTTGAGGGGTTGTCTTCTCTTGGAGGAGAGGTTGTCCCTTATATACCTCACAGACAGGATGAGGGCTACGGGCTCAATAAGAGCGGCTTGGAGATGTTGTACCAAGATGGTGTGCGGCTGCTCATTACTGTAGACTGCGGTATCGGAGCTGTGTCTGAGGTGGAGTATGCTGTGGGGTTGGGTCTGGATGTCATAGTTACTGACCACCACACGGTTTCCTCCAGATTGCCTCAGGCAATTGCGGTGGTAGATCCCAAGTGTGATGGTTCCCGATATCCCTTTTGTGAACTTGCCGGTGTAGGAGTTGCTTTTAAGCTCCTCGAAGCTATGACTGTCTCTTTAGGTAAATCAGAAACGTGGGATAGTCTTTTAGACCTTGTTGCTATTGGAACGGTGGCTGATATGGTGCCGCTGGTGAGTGAGAACCGCTATCTGGCAAGACGCGGACTCGAAGTACTCAACAACACCGGGCGAATCGGGCTTAGAGAGATGACGAATGTTTCAGGATTGCAGTTGGGCAGATTGACATCAGAGAGTATTTCGTGGGTTATTGGGCCGCGTCTTAATACTGCTGGCAGATTAGCCCATGCTTCTCTTGCTTATCAGTTGATGGTTACTAAATCCGGTAAGGAAGCTCGCCAGCTTGCTGTTGAATTGGAAGATGCAAATACCGAGAGGAGACGCATAACCGATGTGGTCTGGAGTAAAGCCAGAGCTCAAGTGGCGACTTCTGGTGCTGAAGCATTGCTTCTGATAGCTGCGAGCGAAGACTACCATCCCGGTGTTCTGGGTGTAGTTGCCAGCAGGTTGGTGGATGAGTTTCACCGTCCCGCTGTTGTTATGCGTATTGAATCTGATGTAAGTAAGGGCAGCACTCGCAGTATTTCCTCGTTCAATTTTATTGCCGCGCTGATGGAATGCAAGGATATCCTTTTGCAGTTTGGAGGACATCCTATGGCGGCGGGATTTACAGTTTCAAATGATAAGGTAGGGGAGCTTCTTTCGCGTTTGCAGGATATCGCAGCCAGACAGCTTGCATTTGCTAATTTGAAGCCTAGATTAACTATTGATGTTGATGTGAGACTTCGTGATTTAGGTGAAGAGACATTTGAGCTCTTGAAAGGGTTTGCCCCCTATGGCGTTGACAATAGTGAACCCGTGTTCCTCAGTCGCGGGGTTGAAGTTGTGAGTATGCGCAGTGTGGGTAAAGATGGAGGACATTTAAAGCTGGAATTGCGGGATGGTGGCAGAACGTGGGACGCCATCGCTTTCAATATGGGACAATTTGTTGCCGAAGTAACATCTGAGCTGGACGTGGTCTATAAGCTGACAAAGAACTATTGGAATGGCAACGAAACTCTACAGCTCAATCTTCTCGATTTTGCTCCATCGGTTTAAAACTGAGCTAATGTTGTGCATACGTATGCAGCGATACTGATCATATTGCTTCGAGGCAGTCAGGAATAATAAATGCCATTACCTAAACCCAACAAACTCGAAATGAGTCTCGATGAATTGATAAACGATACAAGCATGAGGCGTCCTCATGTTGTAATTCTCGGAGCAGGGGCGAGCCTAGCGGCATGTCAAAATGGTGATAAAAACGGAAGTAAACTTCCTGAAATGCGTAATCTCATCGAAATAGTTGGACTGGATTCTGAACTGTAAGGTGGACCCCATTGTTAGGACAGGATAGGGACGATATTAAGATTGGGTTCCGCTATCCTTAAGGGGTCTGCTGTTAAGGAT
>JAGHDJ010000062.1 GCA_021159955.1 Dehalococcoidia bacterium | reverse complement strand
GCATACACGCTTGGAGGAACTGGCGGCGGGATTGCCCATACTGTGAGTGAACTCAGACACATCATTTCTCAAGGGTTAGCAGCAAGCCCTATCAATCAAGCATTACTTGAGGTCTCTGTTCTGGGATGGAAAGAGATTGAATACGAGGTCATGCGAGATGCAGCCGATAACTGCATCACCATCTGCAATATGGAGAATATAGATCCCATGGGGATACATACAGGGGACAGCATCGTGGTTGCTCCCAGTCAAACCCTCTGCGACAAAGAATATCAGATGCTCCGTTCTGCCAGTCTCAAAATAATCCGAGCTTTGGGGATTGAGGGAGGTTGCAACGTTCAGTTTGCCCTTGCCCCACATCCATTAGTGGCAAAGAAGTGGACTCCGAGCGGAATAAATAGCGGGAGAGCCTACTACGTAATAGAAGTCAACCCCAGAGTCAGCCGCAGTTCAGCCCTGGCGAGCAAAGCTACAGGATATCCCATCGCCAGAACAGCAGCAAAAATTGCTATCGGCAAACACTTAGACGAAATCCCCAACAGGATAACTGGCAAAACAATGTCAGCTTTTGAACCAGCTCTAGATTACTGCGTAGTTAAGATACCTCGCTGGCCATTTGACAAATTCGCAGCAGGTGACCGTGTCATCAACACTCAAATGAAAGCCACTGGTGAAGTTATGGCTATCGACAGGAATTTCGAAGCAGCCTTACAAAAAGCGGTTCGTTCACTTGAAATGAGCGACAGATCATTACTCTGGGAAGACCCCAGGTGGAAAGACAACGTTAGTTCATATCCTCTATATCCTAATGATCTTCGCTTATGGGCCATTATGGCAACACTGAGAAGAGGAACTAATCCGGAAGAACTATCACAACAAACAGGTATAGATCCGTGGTTCATGCACAAATTCCAAAGCATAGTCGATATGGAGAAACAGCTACTAGCTGAACCCTTAACTGAGAAACTGCTTCTAGAAGCAAAGAGAAAGGGATTCACAGATGAGCAGTTAGGGACTCTCTGCGATAAGCTTCCTGCGCAGATAAGAACCCTGCGAAAGAAATGGCACATTACCCCTGTATTCAAGATGGTGGACACATGTGCGGCAGAATTTACAGCCGCCACATCCTATTTCTACAGCGTATATGAGCAGGAGAATGAAGCTATCCCCATAAATGAACTTAAAGCGGTGGTAGTCGGAAGTGGTCCCATACGCATAGGGCAAGGCATAGAATTCGATTACTGCAGTGTTCACGCTGCATGGGCATTACAAGAACTAAGAATCAAAAGTATCATGGTGAACTCCAACCCGGAAACAGTCTCCACCGACTTTGATACCAGTGACAGACTCTACTTTGAACCACTGGATGAAGAAAGTATACAGGATATACTGGATAACGAAAGTCCGAAAGAAGCAACCTTCGGGGACAAAAAAGCTGCCTCGAAAAAAGACATCACCACAAGTACACCTCCAGCTATACTACAATTCGGTGGACAAACAGCTATTAACCTAGCTGAACCATTATCTAACAACGACATGCCCATCATGGGCTCAGACGCCAGCGTCATTGATATGGCCGAGGACCGCAAAAGGTTTGAGGATTTTCTTTCTCGACTGGGCATCCCACAACCACCAGGAGGAACTGCCACCTCGATTGATGAAGCCCTCACCGTAGCCCAACTTATAGGTTACCCGGTACTAGTTCGCCCTAGTTACGTATTGGGCGGCAGGGCAATGGAAATCGTTGCTAATGCCACCGAACTCGTCCGTTATATGAAAAGAGCAATGGGTCTGGGGAGCAAACATCCTGTTCTCATCGATAAATACCTTAAGGGAAAAGAGGTTGAAGTAGATGCCGTTTGCGACGGAGAAACCGTTCTCATACCAGGAATAATGGAGCACATTGAAAGAGCAGGAGTACACAGCGGAGATTCCATAGCAGTTTATCCAAGTATGAACTTGACCACCAGCGAAATTGAATCCATCATAGATTATTCAATACAAATTGGGCTGGGGTTAAAAATAAAGGGACTGATGAACATTCAATATGTTGTCATGCCCTCCACAAATGGAAGTGGCAATAAATCCAACGTTTATGTATTAGAAGTGAATCCCCGCGCTAGTAGAACCATACCATTTATCTCCAAAGTAACAGGAGTGCCTATGGTTGATGCAGCCGTCAAGGTTATGGCAAATTTAAGCCTCAAAGAACAGGGCTACCAGACGGGATTGCGGAAAAAACAGAGTCTAATAGCCATCAAAGCCCCCGTGTTTTCTATGTCCAAATTACTTAAAGTAGATACATATCTCGGTCCGGAGATGAAATCTACAGGGGAAGTTATGGGAGTAGATTACAATTTTGAGGCAGCTCTAACCAAGGCGTTGATGGCAGCAGGATTAATACTTCCACCAGCAGGAGGAATTCTGCTTAGCATATCAGATAGAAACAAGCCTGAGTCAATACCAATTATAAAGAAGCTAGCCTCCACCAACTACAAACTCTATGCGACCGAAGGCACCGCAGCAATGATTCAGTCTCTTGACCTACCTGTAACCATGATAACTAAGAAACTAAGTGAGGGAGCCCCCAATACAGTAGATATTATCAAAGAAGGAAAGGTTAACGGGGTAGTCAACACCGTTACAGGAGGACGTACATCTCTGCAAGACGGCTTCGAAATCCGCCGTGCTGCCGTTGAAGCAAATATCCCCTGCTTTACATCTCTGGATACTGCCCGCGTAGCGGTAGAAGCTATGGCAAAGGATTCTCACATCTTCACCGTGCAGCCTTTACGGGAATACATGGCAAAATGAAACAAGCTTTATCCTGCATCATATCCAATGATGAAATACTCCCCAACATATATCTTATGTGGGTTGAATCTCCAGAATTGGCAGCTACAGCCAAGCCAGGACAATTCCTTATGATACAATGCCCCAACTTACTGTTAAGGCGTCCATTAAGCATACACCGCACGACAAAAAGAAATCGCATAGCTTTGCTGTATACCATCAAGGGACCAGGAACAAAAACTCTATCCCAACTCAGTGCTGGCAATATCATAAATCTACTCGGGCCTCTCGGTAATGGATTTTCAATAAACTCATCTTCATCCACCCTGCTCTTGCTGGCAGGAGGTATGGGTATTGCCCCGCTAATATTCCTAGCTGATGTTGCTCTAAAACAGAAGCTCTCTGTAACCATACTTATAGGAGCTTCTACTGCTAACAAAATCTATCCCAAAAATCTCATTCCTGAACAAATACATTTAAGTATATTCACTGAGGATGATTCTAAAGTAGGTAAAAAAGGATTAATAACTGACGACCTTTCCCAATTCGTCAGGCACGCAGACCAGATTTTTGCTTGTGGGCCAATTGGAATGTATCATAGTCTAAGTCACCTGACAAAAGAAATGAACCTTAAGAATCCTGTCCAGATATCCCTGGAGATAAGAATGGGATGCGGAGTAGGTTCATGTCTTAGCTGCAGCATACCTACGAAAAATGGGCAGGTGCGAGTATGCAAAGAAGGCCCGGTATTTGAATTGCAGGAAATTCTTCTAGATAAGGTAAAAATATAATGACTATCACAAAAAAAATCCAGCTTGATACTAATGGCAATTGTGACATCATTGATATCACCCAACAAATATCAAACGAAATAGAGGGTAGCAATTTAGAAACAGGCATTGTAACGGTGTTCGTTGCTGGTTCTACTGCAGGGGTAACCACAATAGAATATGAATCAGGACTCATCGCAGATATCAAACTCTTTTTTGAGAACATCGCCCCCCAGAGCATTCACTATAATCATAACATCAGGTGGAATGACGGCAATGGGCATGCCCACATACGAGCCTCAATCTTGGGTCCCAGTATTACCATTCCTTTCACACAAAAATCTCTAATGTTAGGTACCTGGCAACAAATCATACTTATTGATTTTGACAACCGCCCTCGTTCCAGACAGGTGATATTACAATTAATAGGAGATTAAGGGAATGACATGCAGAGGAAACCGACAGTAACAAAGACTACTAATGTTATGCACTGTAACAACCGCGAATTTAAATGGGGCGAATGTAGCTACATCATGGGAGTTATCAACGTCACGCCTGATTCTTTTTCGGGGGAAGGACTGAGAGGAAATGTGGAAGCAGCTCTAGCTCAAGCAAAACACTTTGTAGCCGAAGGCGTAGATATTCTCGATATCGGGGGGGAATCTACTCGACCTGATGCAACTCCAGTATCCACCAACGAGGAGTTACGCCGCGTAATTCCTACAATAGAGTGCCTTGCTGCCGAAACCGCTCTTCCCCTGAGCATTGACACATATAAAGCAGAGGTAGCACACAAAGCTCTAGCCGCAGGAGCACATATAATCAATGATGTATGGGGACTGAAAAGAGAACCAGAGATAGCTAAGATAGCTGCAAGAAATAATGCACCTCTCATTATCACTCAGAATCAAAGAAATCACACATTCCACAAGTTTATTCCTGAAGTCATCTCTAGTTTAAAAGATAGTATAGACTTGGCTATAAAATCTGGAGTAGATCCCAATAATATCATCATTGATCCGGGATTTGGTTTCGGGAAAACGGTACAGCAAGATTTAGAGCTTGTCTGGCAATTAGATAAATTAAAAGTTCTCGAAAAACCCATTCTCATAGGAACTTCACGAAAATCAACCATCGGAGCAGTGCTCAACCTACCTGTTGATCAACGTATGGAAGGAACAGCGGCTACAATTGCCATCAGCATCGCAAAAGGAGCAGATATCATACGAGTGCACGACATTCCCCAGATGGTGCGCGTTATCAAAATGAGCGATGCTGTTGTTAGAGGCAGGAGAAGTTAAATTTGAGGAAGCAATTAACCAAAATCTATACCGAGCCATATACCGAAAGCTCCACCACAGCCTCTGCCGAGCCATCTACCGAAATCTCTACTAAAGCCTATGCCGAAATATATCTGGGGTTGGGTTCTAATTTAGGCAATCGGGAACTGAACTTACAGCAAGCACTTGAGAGACTCACCACGCAAATGACCGTGGATAAAATCTCCTCATTCTACCAAACAGAGCCCATAGGTTATAGAAATCAGCCATTATTTTTAAATGCCGTCTGCAAAGTTACTACACTTGCGAGTCCGTTAGAACTCCTCGCCGTCATTAAAGCTATAGAATCTTCCATGGGTAGAATACCATCCTTTTCCAATGCACCACGAATTATAGATATCGATATACTCCTTTACGGGAACAGTTCCATTGACACACCACAGCTAACCATACCCCATTACCAAATGACAAAGCGTGCCTTCGTGCTCGTTCCCCTATCCGAGCTTGCTCCAGATATAATTCACCCAGTCAAACAAATTGCCATCAGAGAATTGATGAAAACGGTAGACGGGCTGGATGGCGTTCAAAAATGGAATGGAAACGCCAACAGACATAAGCGGAGGAAGAAAAATGTACGAAATATCCATTAGACAGCACTTTGATGCTGCCCATTACCTTAGAGGTTACGAAGGTAAATGCGAAAATCTACACGGGCACCGCTTTGAGGTGATAGTTAGCATACAGGTAAAAAAACTTAACAAGATAGGTCTGGGATACGACTTTACCAAGCTGAGTGAAATATCAGGAGCTATACTAAATAAACTGGACCACTCTTGTCTGAACGACATTCCCCCCTTTGATATTATAAATCCTTCTTCGGAAAACATCGCCAGCACTATCTATAAAGAGCTACGGGAGAAACTACCACAAAATGACATCACGCTTTTCAGTGTGCAAGTTTGTGAATCGCCCAATTCGTGGGTTACCTACACAGAAGACTCTTGAACTTCAGATGAAAGCAGGTTTGGAATTGTTCCAGTAATGGGATAATTGCAGCTACACTTTTCACAATAAAGCGACCCCTCAATTATCTCTGCCCCTCTTTCTTCATCCATAGTTAACTGAATTACACATACAGGACAAGCCAAAATCCCCATCAGATCTCTCTTCAACTTCTACCTTCTCTAGCCTAAGTGGCTTCTATAATATCACTAATCCAACTTAATGGCCATTATCCGCTGCTTAGTTCAGCATATGTAAAGTGAAGTGGCAGTGAACATAAACTGAGGTGGTCCCCGAAATTAGGACAGGTTGTTAAGAGTGGGTTCTGCTCTTGTAGACGTGCCCTCTTTTCTGATATGTCGCGCATTGT
>JAGHDJ010000015.1 GCA_021159955.1 Dehalococcoidia bacterium | reverse complement strand
TTGTATGATTATTAGATGGATAAGAGGAAATAAGAAAGTTGTTGCTGCGCTGGCGGGGATAACGGTATTTAGTTTTGTTATCCGTCTCATTGGGATTAGATTTGCCCTTCCCACCATCTCGTATGATGAAGGTTCCATCATGGAGCGGGTGTGGGACATGGCAGCCGCCGGTGACCTGAATCCTCACTGGTTTCGCTGGCCCAGCTTTCATTTCTATATTGACCTTGCCATTCTGAAAACGATGCAGCTCTTTGTCCCCGTTACCAGGGAAAACTTCGCTCTAGCCTGTCGTGTCTTTGAGGCTGTAATTGGGGCATTAACTGTGCCCGTAGCTTACTTTATTGGGCGAAGTTTGTATGACAAACCCGCAGGGCTGATATCGGCATTCTTACTGGCTATTTTCCCCGCGCATGTATTTTATTCCCATATTGGTAAACCAGACATTCTGCCTATATTCTTTGAATTACTTGCGTTACTTGCTTCTATTTATATCCTGAAAACGGTGAAGTTAAAGTATTATATTATGGCTGGAGTCTTTGTTGGGCTTGCCGTTTCGGCAAAGTACAACGCTGCTTTTTGTGTGGCAGCTCCCTTTGCCGCTCATTTCATATATTTGAATACCTATCAGGATAAACACGTGGACATTGAATTCCGGAGTCTATTTATATGCGTGGGTTTAATGGCAGCGGCGTTTTTCGTTAGCATGCCATTTGCTCTCCTTGATATTCGGACATTCTTAAACGACGTGATATATCAAGCTGGGAGAATGGAACCGGGTGCTACTGAGGGGACACTTCAATTGGTGGTGAGGCTGTGGGGTGATTTTGTTCACTGGTGCGAAAGATTAACAACCGATTGGGGGATAGGGCTTTCCATTCTGTCTGTCGCTGGACTAGGCTACAGCATTAAACGGCACAACAGATATGATGTCCTAAACATAATATATATCGTTGTTTGTATGATAACCTTGCTGTTCTGGAGCCCAACGTCGAAGTTCATCATTCCTATAGGCATAGTATTGCTGATAATGTCATCCGGTTTTATAGTAGCATTATTGGGGCGTATAAAGTTGATAAAGAGGAGGGTCAGAAGGCAGTTGGCTTCATTGCTTCTAGCTCTTGCGCTCATAGTGGTGATATTCAATCCTGTCGTGTCGGTTATTCAACAGGATAGCAATCTACAGAAAACTAGCATATCGAATGTGGCAATGGACTGGGCGATAGAAAACATATCGTCGGGGAGTAGAGTCTTCTGTGGGGTCAATACCTCCAGTCTCAAGTACCTGGTGATGGATGATGGTATGCCGAGATTTGATGTGTTCGACAGGACGGAACCCACATGGGAATATGATGGCTACCAGAGATTTGCTGAGGATAACTATGAATATGTCATCCTCACCGACCCGCATCTCAAGTTTGCGAAGTATCCTCACAGGTGGCCACGGGAAGCTGATTTCTATGGTAATTTTTTTATGGAGTACGAATTGGTTAAGGAATTACGGGGTGGTGGTAAATATGAATATGGGGCATCAACCATAGAGTTTTCCAAATCGGGAAACCGTATGTATATTTACCGCAAGAAGTAAGTACTATGTCTCCTGGTTATTAGTGCGATGTGCGCTTGGAATGGATTTATACTATGAGCGATAAGCTTAATTTGAAAAAGATCGTCGTCGGTGCTGTTTCACTGGCGTTGTTGGTGTCAATTATCCTGCCTGTGTCCCTGTTGGTAACAGCGGCGACTGGGGCTGAGACATTGACTCAGGATGCTACACGCTATGTGTATGTAAAGAATTTTGAGGACCAGGCGTTTGAGAATTATCCCACATACCTCACTCTGGCGTTTCCTGATGGCTCTGTCTCTCAAGGGCAACTGCGTGGAATGCACATAAAGGGGACTGCTGGGGATGATATCCCTTATCAAATAGAAGACAACTCGGTTTACGATAGTGGATATGTTAAATGGGCTGGGGTGTGGCTTTTAGTTAATCTGCAGTCAAATGAATTTGCCTCTTATGTCCTGACATTTGACGACTCCGTTCCGGATTACGGGAATTTCGGGACGATAGCGGTGAAGGATAAATTCATAGACATTGAGACCGAATCCTTTTCTGATTTCAGTGTTAAATATGACAAGGGGTTGGCTTGGGCAAGTCTGAAGGATAGTGACGGTCGTCAGCTATTGAAACGCACTAGTGGTTTAGGGCTACAGTATGACAGCGTCTGGGAAGTCAGCAGTCAGGGGTATAATGTTGCGCCTGAAGTATATGATAAACGGATCAGGTATGGTGAGAACATATCACGGCAGTGCACAATTGATTATGAAAGAGGGAGCTTATTTGTAAAGGTCAACTGGGAGGTGGTGGATGACTTTGGTAATACCCATCGGGGATGGTTCCGGGTATGGAAGCACCAGCCAATAATTGAGTTTTGGACTGAGGGGGTTGCTCCTGTTAGCGAGGATTATCCTCAGGCATATGTGGGCTATAAATTGCCCTGTACCGGGGATATCGGCACCAGCTTCAATAGCGGAACAATCAACTACGTTAAAAGTGGCGACGAATCGCTGGCTCTCACCTATGTTCTCTATACCAACCCTACTAATTTCTTTGGTGAGGTGTCAGGGTATGGCGAGTCATTCTCTGCAGAGGTGGGGCAAGATGGAACGCTAGGGGTTAACTACCAGTGCCGGGATGCTAATTTCTCGCAGATAAAAGGGAGGGCTGGTGTTCCTATGGCGGTGTTGCTTAAGAAGTCGCCGGATATAGAGACAGATATAACCAGATATGTTCGAAGACCGATAGCTTCCTACTACTGCCAGGCGGAGAATGAGGAGATAAAAAGTGAGATAGTGGATATGGTGAGGGATTTCCTCTGGACTTATGAGGATGAGTTTCGTGCCACGTGGGTAGAGGATTACCACTGGAATCAGCAGAAATTCAAGGTGCTGGCGTCTCTTGCTGCTTTTGGTCTGGGTGGGGGTGGGGTAGTGGACGATTTTGTTGAGATGCTGAAAGGTTTCTCTGTTGCGGAGAGTCGCTGGGAAAGCGATGCTTCCCAATCAGGACAAAGTTATCCCAATGTGTTGACCGCAGCCTATTTCTTCTACCAGATGGTACCTGACCCGGCAATAGTTGCTGAGGTTGACAGGTTAATTAATGAAATGAGGCACTTGAACGATAAGGTGAGACCAATGGTGGATTATCCTCAGTCTATTGGCCGTCGTACGGCTCTCTACAACGCCTTGCTCTACAGTAAAAAAATGACAGATAACGCGAATGTGGATTACCTGTTGAATCAATTGGGAACGTCAGATTGGCTTTATGATTCTCCGGAAGCATTCAGGATGGATTATTTTCCCAAATATAAAATTTATGGACAGGGCGGGGAGTGGTTGCCGTACTATAAGAGTGTTGCAACTTTGGTAACCAGTCACTATTTAGCTAATCCTTCCCTTCTCCTTGAATCGGAATATGAGCTTGATTGGGAAACATGGATGGCAAGTTATGGTATGGTACAGAACTCTATCACCTGGCGCACGCTGTGCGAGATGCGACCGGACGATATGAAGTTGTTGAAGATAACGAAACAACG
>JAGHDJ010000140.1 GCA_021159955.1 Dehalococcoidia bacterium | reverse complement strand
GAACTAAACCCACGCCGATGCAGTATGTTCAATAACAGAACCCATAGTGCGAACTTCTGCTGACGACACCCTTGAGGCAATTTTGGCAGCATATTGATTATTCATCCACTTCAGCCCCCTTCGGGTATCACTGGCAATCTTTTCCTTGTCACAATACTTCAAGCGATACTTGAATCTCCAACAAGCAAATTCCTTATCGTCCTCCACATCGACAAATTCTCCAGACGAGTGTGTATTCACTTCGCTCCTGAAAAGCTGACCCAACTCAACATCATCAGTGCCATAGATGCGCCTATAAGCTTCTCCCTTAACACTTCCCGTATGATATGAAACCAAAGCCGTCCGTTCCTTGTGTATCTCTCCTTCAATATCTGCCAACAGGGCATTCTCCACCACCACACCGTAAAGATAGTTAAGGTACGTCCGATATTTAACCTCTCCAATAAGCTTCCTGAACTCTTCCACATCCAACTCTAGGGGAGGGTTATCATAGACAAGTAAATTATTCTTTTCCTGCTCTGGAATTAATCCATCTATTGCGTTACACAATCTCTCTACCAAAAGAGCATAATCAAAAGCCACGCCAGCGGTAAGATATTTATAATTACGCTCACCGAGCTTCTCCTCAGGCAAAGCCCACATGCGAACTGCCTCCAGAAGAGAAAGATACCAGTTTTCACCACAGGCAATCTTTTGCTTCAATTGTCCGATGACATCATCTTTGCTACCAGAATGGGTGCAAGGACCATCAATGGAATTCCTGTTATTATCATTATATACTGCCATTTAAATCACTTCTTGTTATTGCTGCCGATAAATCGAACCTGACTGCCTCATCGTCCGCAGCAGTGTTTATACTTTTTACCGCTGCCGCAGGGACAGGGGGCATTACGCCCCACCTTTTTAGCAGAACCTCCGGGGTGCTTCTCCCCGCCAGTGCGCTGAGCGGCAGCCGCCTGAATAGGGGTGCTGGGCTGCTTTGCCTCTCGCTTCACAATATTTACTCTATATATGGTACGCACCACGTCACGCTTGATGTTCTCCAACAGCTCCTGGAACATAGCATGCCCTTCCCTCTTATAGACCACTAGGGGATTACCCTGTCCCACAGCTCGTAATCCGATACCCTGACGCATATTATCCATGATGGTCAGATGCTCCATCCAGAGATTATCCATAATGCGCAACATTACCAATCGCTCCAGTACCCTCATATTATCCGCGCCAATTTCCTCCTCACGAGATTCATACAGGTTCCCAGCACGACGCAACAGGGCTTGTTCAATCTCGTCACGACTCATCTGAAACAAAGCGTCAGGGTTTATGTCAGGTGAAAGAGGAAAAATAGCACCAACGTCATTACATAGCGATTGGGCATCCCACTCATCCTCATAAATATCAGCACAGTGAGTATCTACCAAATCCTTAATCTCTTCTGTAATAATTGAAATAATATTAGATTTCAGGTCCGCCCCGCCAATAATCTTCTTCCTCTCGGCATAAATTACCTCGCGGTGTTTATTCACCACGTCATCATACTCCACCAGATGTTTGCGGACATCAAAGTGATACCCTTCCACCTTAGTTTGTGTATTTTCAATCGCTTTACTCACCATAGAATGCTCAATGGGAACATCTTCATCTACACCAGCCCACTTCATAAAGCTCTTGATACGGTCACCACCAAAACGACGCATTATGTCATCTTCAAGAGAAACATAGAAGCGAGTGCTGCCGGGGTCACCCTGTCTCCCCGAACGCCCGCGTAACTGGTTATCAATTCGCCTTGCCTCGTGACGCTCAGTCCCTATGACATGCAATCCACCCATCTCTACAACCTTATCATGCTCCTTCTGCCATTCTTTCTCATCTCTCCCAACGGGATCCCCTCCCAGAACGATATCTACACCGCGACCCGCCATATTGGTAGCCACAGTCACAGCACCCAGACGTCCCGCTTGTGAGATGATACGGGCTTCCTTCTCATGATATTTGGCATTGAGCACCTGATGTGATACCCCCTCCTTGCGCAACATTTTACTGAGATGCTCCGACCTCTCAATGGAAACGGTACCCAAAAGCACCGGTTGCCCTTCAGAATGCATTTTTTTAATATCGCGCGCCACCGCACGGTACTTAGCATCTTCGGTACCATAAACATAATCGGGGTTGTCAATTCGCATCATCGGTTTATTAGTAGGTATTACCACCACTTCCAAATCATATATCTTTTGGAACTCTTCCGCCTCGGTAGCAGCAGTGCCGGTCATACCGGATAGTTTGGGATAAAGACGAAAGTAATTCTGAAAAGTGATGGTAGCGAGGGTAACGCTCTCACGCTGTATCTTGACCCGCTCCTTAGCTTCAATTGCTTGATGCAGCCCTTCAGAATAGCGCCGGCCAGGCATCATCCTCCCTGTGAACTCATCAACAATGACTACCTCCCCATCCCGCACCACATAATCCCTATCGCGCTTGTAGAGTACATGCGCTTTCAGGGCAGCTTCCTGATAACGAATCAGAGCAAAATTTGCAGGATCATACAAACTGGACGACTTAAGCAAACCCTGTCCCTGCAATAGCCGCTCCACTTTGAGCATACCCTCCTCCGTCAGGGTGACACTTCGAGTTTTTTCATCCACACTGAAATCTTCATCATAACGAAGTCTGGGAACTATCCGAGCAAAGGCATAGTACTTCTGAGCTAAATCTTCAGCCGCTCCGCTGATGATAAGCGGCGTGCGTGCCTCATCTATAAGGATATTGTCCACCTCATCTACGATGGCGTAGTAAAATGGGCGCTGGACACACTGAGCTATATCCATAACCATATTATCGCGAAGGTAGTCAAAGCCAAATTCATTGTTGGTCCCATAGGTAATATCGGCTTCATAGGCTTCTCTGCGAGTTACAGGACGCAGGTACTGCCAGTGTTCATCACCAGAATCGTAGTCCGGATCATAGAGAAAAGAAGCTTCGTGCTGAATACTGGCGACGCTCACACCAAGAGCGTGAAAGACCGGCCCCATCCAATAGGCATCACGCTTTGCCAGATAGTCATTAACAGTCACCAGGTGACAGCCCTTACCGGTCAGAGAGTTGAGATATAACGGAAGAGTAGCTACAAGAGTCTTGCCCTCACCAGTCTTCATCTCAGCGATTTTGCCCTGATGAAGAACTACCCCCATTAACTGAACATTAAAATGCCGCTGCCCCAGAGTCCTCTTGGACACCTCTCGAACGAGAGCGAACGCATCCGTCAACAGCTCATCAAGCGACTCACCCTCACCCAAGCGTGATTTGAGCTTGCCACCCATAGCTTTAAGCTCAACATCGGTAAGTGCTTCAAAATCAGACTCTATCTCATTTATACTGCTAACGATAGAGCTTAATTTATTGAGCTCGCGCTCATTAGAATTTGTTAATCTACCAAATAACTTGAACACTTCCAGCCCTTATTTAAACATCGTCCCTATCGACTGCCCAGTGTGAATACGGTAGATGGCCTCGCCGATAAGGGGGGCAACGGAAAGGACGATTATCTTCTCCAACTGCCTCTCTCCCAAAAGGGGAACGGTATTAGTGACCACCACTTCCTTCACAGGACAGGATGCTATCCGCTCAATGGCAGAACCGGAAAAGATGGGGTGAGTGCAACAGGAATATATCTCCGATGCCCCCAATTCATTCAACGCCAACGCAGCCGATACCAGAGAACCAGCAGTATCTATCTCATCATCCATAGTAAGCACGCGCCTTCCACTGACATCACCAATGACATTCAGTGTTTCGGTATTATCATTATTGCCCAGTCTTCTCTTTTCAATAATAGCCAGAGGAGAATTAAGCATATGCGCTAGGTCACGTGCCCGCTTTGAAATACCAATATCAGTAGCAACAACAGTGAGGTTGCCCCAACCTTTATTCCTGAAATAGTCACGAAGACTATACAAAGCAGTCAATTCATCCACCGGAATATTAAAAAAACCCTGAATCTGCCCCGCATGCAGGTCCATGGTCAATACACGATCCGCCCCAGCGGTAGTAATGAGGTCTGCCACCAGTCGGGCTGTTATTGGAACCCTGGGCTGATCCTTTTTATCACTACGACCGTAGCCATAATAGGGAATCACAGCAGTAATCCTATCCGCAGACGCCCTCTTTACAGTATCAATAAAGATAAGTAGCTCCATCAGGCTATCATTGACCGGAGACGAGGTAGGCTGAATGATAAAAACATCCCGTCCCCGCACATTCTCCAACACGCGAACAAAAGTATTCTCATTGCTAAACTTGAAAACCTCCGACTTGCCCGGAGGAATCTTAAGATAGTCACATACCTCCAGGGCAAGAGCAGGATGAGTGCTGCCAGTAAAAATCCTCATTTCATCAATCAATTATTCATACCTCACTAATTACGGAATAGCCTGAACTCGCACCAGAAGATACCATTTTAATATCTCACCGCATCTCAGATTATAGCACCCAAAGAGTCTCTACTCAAACATTATTTGCTTTTAAAGCATTCTGCGCCGCCGCATTTTCTGCCATATGCTTACTCTTTCCGCTCCCCCGCCCTATCACCACATTGCTCAGTAGAACTTCAACAACAAAGTCTTTATCGTGATCAGGTCCAACAGCCTCAGTCGTGCGGTAAGCAGGGGTAATATGCCTCTTTGCCTGCAATAATTCCTGAAGCCGTGATTTATAGTCAATGGTAGCTTCTTTATCTGCCACCATCTGCTTTAATTCAGACACGAACAGTTTCTCAATAAAGCCACGACCAATATCAAAGCCGCGGTCAACGAATACAGCACCTATCAAGGCCTCCATAGCATCAGCAAGATTGCCCTGCCTCTCCCGCCCCCCACTATTCTCTTCGCCACATCCCAGATAGAGGTAATCTCCCAAATGCAACTTTTTCGCCACCAAAGCCAGATTGCCACCACACACCAGTGCTGCCCTAATTCTGGTCATCTCCCCCTCAGTTAAGGGAGGAGAATGCAGATATAACATCTCCGTTATCACCAACTCAAGTAAGGCATCTCCCAGAAACTCGAGACGCTCATTGGAAGATAACCTATTCTTCCCCTGATACTCATTAAGGTAAGAGCGATGAACCAGAGCCCGCTCTAGAAGAGACACTTCTTCAAACCGAACATCTATTATATTCTGAAGCTTAGCTAAATCCGGCACAACAAATCCCCCATCTCTAATAAGATAGCACCTGCGCCAATGCAAGGCAATATTGTCATTAATCACAAGAATCATACCAATCCAATAATCCTCACTGAGGAGAGCAATATAGCATCAAAGTTATGTAAGCCAATGCATAGACCGTGTCAAATCATTTAAGTAGGTAACCCAACTTTAGGTTGTTTCATCATATAAAATGTAACCATATGGGGTGCCAGTTTTTTGTGTGGGTTAGCCTGCCGAGTTCCTCTCTTTCGTTCATAGGTATG
>JAGHDJ010000152.1 GCA_021159955.1 Dehalococcoidia bacterium | reverse complement strand
TGTTAATGTCTCCGACTTTTACTGTGGGCATCTTCTCCTCCTATTCAGCTTCGGTTATTATTAAGCCATATAGCAACAATGAAACTATGTTGAAGCTCTGGCACATTAGCTGTCAATAATTTAAAAACCATCATCTTGTAGTTGCCTTCCTTTAACTATTATAATAATGACAGTTGCAGCAATGACATTATACTATGAACAGTTTATTAAAATCAGACAGCCCTGTTAAACCAAAAACTAAAATAAGCGACCTATCCCTTGTTCAACTCAAGGTATTGATGCGTTCTTATGGAGAATCCAAGTTCAGAGCAAAGCAGATATTCAGGTGGCTGTATAAAGATATGGCTTCTTCTTTTGACGAAATGGTAAATATCCCAACAGCACTGCGAAATAAACTATCATCAGAAACAACCCTCTTGAGTATCAAGCCCATAGAAGAGAGTGTTACCGACAGAGGTAAAACAACAAAGGTCCTCTTTGAGCTTGAAGACAACCATTATATCGAAAGCGTGCTGATGCTCTATAATGAAAACGAAAAAGGGCACAAGCGCAGCACGGTGTGCATATCCAGCCAGGCAGGATGCCCTATTGGCTGTCCCTTCTGCGCCACAGGGCAGCAGGGTTTTGAGCGCAATCTCTCTCCAGGGGAAATTGTCGAACAGGTGCTCTACTTTCAGCGTCAGCTAAAAAACCACCACTATGACAAAATCATCGGCAGTTTGCCTCCGCCACACGTCACCAATGTAGTTTTTATGGGTATGGGGGAGCCGCTACTCAACTACAACTCAACACAGCAAGCCCTGGAAAATCTGATATCTGCTCATGGTTTTGGACTAAGCTCAAGAAAAATAACCATCTCCACAGCAGGAATTGTGCCTCAAATAAAACGCCTGGCTAAAGATAACTTCCACACGGAACTGGCAATTTCCCTGCATGCCGGCAGCAATGAACTGAGGGACAAACTCGTTCCCGTCAATCAAAAATTTCCACTGGAGACACTGAGACCAGCCATCGTAGAATATTTTGAGAGGACAGGAAGACGTCCCACTTTCGAATATGCCCTTTTTAAGGGAATAAATGATTCTCCAGTCCACGCTCGTGAGCTCGCTACTTTTCTCGGGAGGATGAACTGTCACGTTAATCTCATTGCTGCCAGCCCAACCGATAATGATAGATTCACCCCCCCTTCCACCCAGCGCATCACTGAGTTTCAGCAGGGATTGACTCTGCGCGGCATCTCAAACACCCTTAGAGTATCAAGGGGACACGATGTCAATGCCGCATGCGGACAACTGCGTTCCAGGCATAAACTTTCCCCAACGGCGCGGGAAGAGCGCCAGCAAAAAGATATCAGCAGGCAGGAAAATGCAAAATGAAAAGAGCCAGACAAAACAGAGATATTCATCTCGACTCTATCATAAGAGAATCCGACCGACAAGAAGTAGAAAAGTGGATGCGCAGATTTGACTCAGCAGGACAATCTCCAAGAGCCTATTTCAGCCGCAAAAAGACCCTTTGGGAGTTCGTAGACTGGGTAAAGAAAGACCCCGTAATCAGATTGGACATCGGGAAACAGGTAATGAAAAGGTTAGGGGGTAATTTTCAGATGGAAGCGCTGGCATTACTTAAGGAGAAAAAGCTAAAATAACCACCAGAAGGGTTAACAATGAGGACAGGTAAGAAAACATTAATCCAGTGCGACTTTGACGGCACTATCACCGATAGAGATGCCAGTTTTACCATGCTGGACGCCTTTGCCAGCGGAGACTGGAAACAAATTCTGGAAGAATACAAGTCGGGCAGGATATCCGTCGGAGACTTCAACACTAGGGCATTTGCCATGGTTAAAGCAGACAGGCAGAGCCTGTTGAAAACGCTGGCGGGCAGGGTGACGGTACGAGAGGGATTCCGCGCAATGGTAGATTACTGCCAGAGGAAAAACCTCCACCTGGTAATAGTAAGCAATGGACTGCAATTCTACATAGAGGAAATTCTAAGCAATATCGGCATAGTGGACATACCGATATTTGCCGCACAAACAGAGTTCCTTTCCGAAGGACTCAAGGTGCAGTATCTTGGTCCAGATGGCAAAACTATCAGCAAATGCTTTAAGGAAACACACTTGGACTCTTTTCTGCAAGACGGCTATCAGGTGATATACATTGGAAACGGACCCTCAGATATGGCAGCGGCAAAGCGTAGCCACATCGTCTTCGCCACAGGAACACTACTAACCCACTGCACTCAAGCTAACCTGCACTGTAATGCCTTCACCAATTTTAACGAAATAGTGAGCACACTTGAAGCCATGCAGGGAATATAACCGGAGCAGCACAAACTGAGCCATCAGTATCCCACAGAGAGAATTGTGGTAAAATAGGTAACAGGAGTTGACAATTTATAATGAGTCTGCAACTCCAAGAGGCTCAAAACAATGCAACAAACCAGAAAACAGAATAATAAACCGCCGACGGAGCGGCTCATAATAGTCTCAAATCGCCTTCCTCTCGCGATAGAAAAAGGGGCAGACAAACAGTGGCAAGCTTCCCCCAGTTCTGGCGGATTGATTACTGCACTTACGCCGATACTGCGCAACAGAGATGGGGTATGGCTTGGCTGGCATGGCACGCTGGAAGATGTCAATATAAACAAATTGCTGGCAGCAAGTGGTAAAAAACTGGGCTATAAGCTCAAACCAATAGCGTTAACCGAAGAAGAGTTTCGTCAATACTATCTGGGTTTTTCCAATGAGGTAATATGGCCACTGTTCCACGATCTTCAGTCACACTGCAATTTTGATCCCGCCTACTGGGTCTCTTATCAGTCCGTAAACCGAACCTTTGCCAGGGTGACAGCAGCTAATGTCAGAGACAATGACTATATCTGGGTTCACGACTATCACCTTATGTTGATGGCAAAGGAACTGCGAGCCATCGGCGCAAAGCAAAAAATCGGTTTCTTCCTGCACACACCCTTTCCCCCTCCCGACATATTCATTAAACTGCCCTGGCGTCTTCAGATTCTGGAAGCGCTGTTGGAATACGACCTCATCGGACTCCAGACTATGCACGACAGGAATAATTTCATACACTGCGTGGAGTCACTCATCAAAGGATCACACTTTGACTCCAGAAGGCAAATAGCCACAGCCAGCAGGGCAGGGCATGAGGTAAAAATCGGTAGTTTCCCAATAAGTATAGACTTCAAGGAGTTTGCCCACCAGGCATTGAGAAAAGAAACAAGGGAAAGAGCCTCACAGATAAATGAGTCCTTCCACAACTGCCAGCTTATCCTCGGGGTGGACCGTCTGGATTACTCCAAGGGCATCCTGCAGAAATTACTGGCTTTCAGAAACGCACTGGAGCGGTTTAGTGACCTGCGTGGGAAAATATCCCTCATCCAAATCGTGGTGCCCAGCCGCGAAACCATACCTGCATACCAGGGGTTGAAAACTGAGATAGAGGGACTGGTGAGTGAGATTAATGGCAAGTTCACCCAGCCGGGCTGGATCCCCATCCACTACATCTTCCGAACACTGGGGCGAAGTGAACTGCTGGCATACTATCGCGCCGCAGAGATAGGGCTGGTCACACCACTGAAAGACGGAATGAACCTGGTGGCAAAGGAATATTGCGCAGCTAATACGGATAAGAATGGAGTGCTGATACTCAGTGAATTCGCCGGGGCAGCAACACAAAAGCGCAGGCACGAAATACAGGTAAATCCGTTTTGCATTACAAAAAGAGTGAAAGGGGTTTCGAC
>JAGHDJ010000028.1 GCA_021159955.1 Dehalococcoidia bacterium | reverse complement strand
CTGCAAACACCTCCCGATGGATACATTCCTTATGATGCCCTCGTGTGTTCCTTCCACCAACATGGAAACTGCGGGAGCGGTCATTAGCTCTACTGACATGCAAACCATAACCCGCTGGGAGGAAACGGCGGGGCTGGGTGAAGTAATGAATTTCCCAGGAGTCATTGCCGGAGATGAAGAACTATTACAGAAAATTTTCCTCGCAGAAAGTAAAATAATAGACGGACACGCACCTGGATTGAGCGGCAAAGAACTACAAGCTTATATTGCCGCAGGCATATACTCTGACCACGAATGCGTTACACTGAGGGAGGCGCAGGAGAAACTTAAGCGGGGTATGTATATTATGATTCGCGAAGGTTCCTCAGAAAAAAACCTGGAAGCCCTTCTGTCACTGGTTAATGATGCTACCTGCCACAGATGTTTTTTTGTGGTTGATGACCGTAACCCATCAGATTTACTTACAGACGGGGACATTGATGCCGTAGTTAGAAAAGCAATAGCTCTTGGATTGGAACCGATACGTGCCATACAAATGGCTACTATCAACACTGCCAACTATTTTCACTTGAATCACATGGGAGCAATTGCTCCGGGATATGATGCAAATCTCATAATACTCGATGAACTTTCAAGTCTCAGGATTGAGAAGGTAATTTATCACGGTGAAGTGGTAGCAGAGAAGGGCAAGCTATTACCCCCAGTAGAAAATGCTGATGATAGTGACCTCAGGAATACTGTCAATATCGGCTCATTGGAAATAGATGCGCTTAAGATATATGTAGAACAATGGCATTACCCCACCATCGAAATAATTCCGGGACAGATAATAACTAACAAAATACAGATAGAAGCCCGAACCGACGGTAAACTTATAGTATCCGACACAGACAGAGATATCCTGAAAATAGCAGTCATAGAAAGGCACAAAGCAAGCGGCAATATTGGGCTGGGTTTGGTAAAGGGGTTTGGTCTCAAAAGCGGCGCATTGGCTTCTTCTGTGGCTCATGATTCTCACAACATAGTAGCCGTAGGAGTAGATGACAGAGCCATTTTACTTGCTGTTAAGGCGATAGAGAAACTTGGGGGTGGGCTGGTAGCAACAACAGAGGATAAGGTTATAGCAAATCTTCCTTTACCTGTCGCAGGATTATTATCTAAAGATCCACTGGACACCGTAGTGGACGAGCTAATACAACTACAACAAGCTGCTGGAGATTTAGGCTGTTCTTTACCTGCTCCCTTTGCTATTCTTTCCTTCCTTGCTCTTCCTGTAATCCCTGAGCTCAGGATTACCGACAAAGGATTGGTAGATGTAAACACGTTTCGATTACTTGCTGAGTCCAGTTAGGGAACTAGCAGATTAAAAAAATGCTAAACTGTGGATTATGTGATTTGACAGCATATTCAGGATATTATATGCTCATACGCTGAAGGAGAATATAGTGTCCATAACTTATAAGCCAAAGAAAATTCGCCGCAAGCGGGTACATGGATTCCGCGCCAGGATGAGTACTCGAGGTGGACGTGATGTATTGAAAGCAAGACGACTCAAAGGCAGAGTGAAGCTAACGGTATAGTTCACAAAAGCCCCTTTTGTTCTCAGGTTCGGAATTTAATGATTCTCATGCAGAAGAAGGAACACCTAACCCAAAGGTCACAATATGAAACTGTATACAGCAAGGGCAGGTCATGGGTGAACAAATTACTGGTGGTGAGAGTTGTGCCCAACGAGCTTGACTTCAATCGCTATGGTCTCTCTGTCGGGAAACGTCTGGGGAATGCGGTTGTGAGAAACCGCATCAAGAGGCTTATTCGAGAGAATGTGCGCTTGCTTAAAGTCAAACAGGGATGGGATGTAGTATTTATCGCACGCAATGCTGCTAACAAAGGCACCTATCATAACATCGGGAACTCCATAGAAAGTTTATTGCGTCGAGCTCACCTGCTCGTAGAAGAGAACTCTATGAAAAAGAAAACAATATGAATGCAGTAGGGGAACAATCTAAAAACATAGCGATGCGATTGATAAAGTTTTACCAGATAGCATGGTCAAGCTTTCGGTCACCCTCATGTCGTTTCACCCCTACCTGTTCACAATATTCATACGAAGCGATATCAAGGTTTGGACTTCTGAAAGGCGGATGGCTGACAGTGAAGCGATTAGCCCGCTGCAATCCATTCAACAAAGGTGGCTTTGATCCCATACCATAAATAACGATATAAGGAGTTCTTTATTATCACCGATTTTAATATACAAAAGAAGCTGTTAATCTTAATAGTCGCAGTTATTATCACAGGAGCTATCCTTTCTCTTACAGGATGCGCCCGGGGAAATGTCAAGATAAGTGGCGGGTCGGGAGCAGTTATCAGTGACACTACCATATATGTCAGCTCTACTGAAGCCGAAGTTCTTGCCATAAACCTCTCCGATGACTCGCTGAAATGGAAGTTTCCCTCTGCAGGAGAAGCTGAGGAGTTCAAAGGAATATGCGGAGTGCCGACACTGGCAGGCAATAGTCTCTACTTCGGCTCTTATGATGGGAATATCTATGCTCTTGACGCCACAACAGGAGCGAAGAAGTGGCAATTTCCCAGTGATGATAACATTGGAGCTATCATCAGCTCACCTGTAATATCAGACGGTTTCCTGTACTTTGGTTCCGTTGATGGTTGCCTATATGCTCTTAATGCAGAGACAGGAAAAGAACGGTGGACTTACCCCTTCGAGACGGGCGACAAGATATGGTCAAGTCCCGTTGTGGATAATGGCACAGTATATGTAGGATCGTCAGACAACAAATTGTATGCAGTCGACAACGTCAGCGGTAATGAGCTATGGTCATTTTCTACCGAGGGCGCTATCATTGGCAGCCCGATAGTATCTGATGGGATAGTCTATGTTGGCTCTTTTGATAATCATATATATGCCATTGATGCCACAAATGGCAAGGAGCTATGGAACCACGAAGGAGAAGACTGGTTTTGGGCTCAGCCTGTCATAGACAACGGGGTAATTTACGCCGCAGGTATGGCATCAGATTACCTTAAGAGTGAGGGGCATCCTAATCCCACTCTATATGCTCTTGATGCCAGGACAGGTGCACTCCAATGGACATTCCTGACAGAAGGAGCGATACATATCGCTCCAATCATAATCAATGACTATGTAATAGTG
>JAGHDJ010000044.1 GCA_021159955.1 Dehalococcoidia bacterium | reverse complement strand
CTTTCCTCTGAAAGGCAACGAGGTTCACCTCGGTTCCGCCTCACTGTTTCTGCGCATTTAAGCAAATTGGAGCTGGTTTAAGAATATGGAATTTAAGCCATTCCATTCAGCGCATTATATAATAATTGATAGATATAAAATAGTGTGCGACAGAAACAAAGTCAACTGAAAAATGTCTTCCAAGGCAACCTCATTAGACCTTCTCATTAACCTTATGTTATTATGAAGCATCTAATTAATAAGTTGCGGAGCTGCAAGCATAAATATGGATATCAAATTGAAATTCCTTGGGGCAGCGAGGAATGTCACGGGCTCCAGTTATCTTCTTGAGGCTAATGACACCCGACTTATGATTGACTGCGGCCTCTACCAGGAGAGAAATCTTAGATCCAGAAATTGGGAACCCTTCCTTATCCCACCAGATACATTGGATGCACTTCTCCTAACCCACGCTCACATCGACCACTGCGGATTGACTCCCAAGCTGGTACGCGACGGATTCAACAATAATATTTACTGCACACCAGCCACCTTAGATATCACGGAAATAATGCTTCAAGATTCAGCAAAACTGCAGGAAGAAGATGCTTCATTCAAGGCGAGGAGGCATAAACGAGAAGGTAGAAAAGGACCTCACCCCGAAGTTCCTCTCTATACCGTAGAAGACGCTCAAAATGCAATGTCTCTACTATCACCAATAGAATACGAGAAGCCACTGCAATTAGGTGATGGAATCACTGCCACATTTTATGATGCAGGCCACGTTTTCGGCTCATCTATGATAATGATTTCAGTGGTTCAATCCGGACAGGAGAGAAAAATCCTGTTCTCAGGAGACGTTGGAAGATGGGATGCACCTATACTGAAGGACCCGACTGTTTTCAAAATGGCTGATTATGTGATTACCGAATCGACATACGGCAACCGACTACATGAAGACTCGTCAGACATTAGTAATCATCTTGCAGAAGTTGTGAACAGCACCCTGCAGGCAGGAGGCAATATAGTCATACCAAGCTTTGCTCTTGAACGGGCGCAGGAACTTCTATACCACCTGAATGAAATGGATAACAATCACCAAATGCCAGAGTTTCCAATATTTCTGGACAGCCCGATGGCAATAAAAATAACTGAAGTATTCAAACGTCACACATATTTATATGACAGAGAGATGACCGAACTGATAAACCGCAATAATTCACCCTTTGATTTAGAAAATCTCAAGATAACTCAAACAACAGATGAATCAAAAGCGATTAAGGATAATAAGGGCACTTCTATGATAATAGCGGGCTCTGGAATGTGCAATGGAGGTAGAATCAAACATCACCTCATTTCAAACATCACGCGTCCGGAGAGCACAATACTATTTATCGGATATCAAGCCGTAGGCACTCTTGGTCGCCAGATAGTCGATGGCGCCCAAAAAGTAAGAATTCTTGGACAGCATTATCCTGTGAAGGCAAGAGTAGTTCAGATACAGGGATTATCATCACATGCCGATAGAGACGAGCTTTTAAGATGGCTCTCAGGGTTAAAAACAGCGCCAAAACACGTATTTGTTACTCACGGCAGCTCTAATGCAACCCAGAGTTTCAGCAATTTACTGCACGAAAAAATGGGCTGGAACACATCAGCGCCGGAATACAAAACAGAAGTGCTCCTAGATTAACCACGCAAAAAACGATAGCAACTTGATAAATAATGGTGGGTCATCCTGGGCTCGAACCAGGGACCTCAGTCTCATCAGGACTGCGCTCTATAACCAGCTGAATAAACGAATTTCCTTCTTATTGACCACAGAACTATTGCATGGGCATTCTATTTATTTACTAATCAAGTTTAAACCCTACTTATATCTCCCAATCATCCAGCAGAAATAGCCCCCCAATATACTTTTTAAGCTAATATTTGCCCTCTCTGGGATCAATAAACTAGCTTATACGTTAGAGATAGCCTTATGCAAAGCATCACTGGCGGCATCAGTAAGTGGATAAACCAGAGGAGACGCAGTAAGCTGGGGATGAGTACCCATAGGGAAGAGAGCCAACTGCTCCATAGTCATACCGTTTACAATACCAGCTATAATGAGGTTAACCATTTCACCAACAGTCATGGCGCAACAGGCACAACCACCTATTAGCTTACCCGACCTGCGGTCGAAGACGAGGTTTACCCTTATAGGCTGAGCATCTGGCATGGTGCCGGGATGTTTAGATACCGTATCAGCTTCGCCTATCACCACGCTGTAACCCATCTTAATCGCTTGGGCACTGGTCAATCCGGCTGCGCCTACAGCCATATCCCCAACTACCGTAGCGAACCCACCTATCGTGCCAACATTACGCCATCGGCGAGAGTAAAGGTTGATTGCAGCAATCTTCCCCTCGCGAGTTGCCACCGATGCCAGTCTTATAGCAACAGGCTCACCATTGAAGAAGGAATACTTTTCAGCACAGTCACCAACAGCAAAGATATCAGGATCACTCGTCCCCTGAAATTCATCAACCTCTATACCACGCATAGTCCCAATCTCTAGGCCAGCATCTTCAGCCAGTTTGGTATTAGGCACCACACCAATCCCGACAATCACCATATCGCACTTGATCTCCCTGCCATTGTCTAACTGCACAAACTCCACCTCATCAGTGCCACCTATGGACTGCACCGCACTCCCAGTGATAATATTCACTCCCCGCTCCTCAAGAGCACCTTCAACCCGACTGCATAATTCATCTGTGCAGACCAACCGCAGGCAGTGCTCCAGTAATTCAACCACCGTTACTTCATGCCCCCGTTTGCGGCACTCATCAGCAAACTCAATTCCGATGAAGCCACCACCTATAACGACTATGTGACGGGCACTCTCCATAGCCTTTGCCATTTCACGAAGGTGGGAGTGTTCTTTTTTTACCACATAAACATTCTTCTTGTCCATGCCCGCAATCGGGGGTTGCACCGGGTTAGAACCAGTTGCTAGTACTAACTTGTTATAACCAATCTTCTCTCCATCGCTCAGGGTGAGTATCTTGGATCCACGCTCTATCGAGACAACCTCACCCACCTTAATCTTTACCTTGCCCATCACTCCATCAGGCATAATGTTACTATCCACGTCATCTAGAGTGCCATAAATATAAGGAATGCCACAGGGTACCATAACCTTCTTCTCACGACGAATGACCACAAGGTCATCTAAATTATGATGCTCCTGAGCACAGATAGCTACCTGAGCACCACCGGCACTACCTCCAATAATAACTAACTCATGTTTTTCCATCTGCATACACTCCTACATTGCCTATTTTATGCTAGCACTCTGTGTGTGGTGGGCCATCCTGGGCTCGAACCAGGGACCTCAGTCTTATCAGGACTGCGCTCTAACCAGCTGAGCTAATGGCCCTTACCATTACCGACCAACATACTACCACAAATACCCAAAAATGATAAGTCTCTATGCCTCATTTCTCTCCGACGAACGAAGCATTCTATCCCCATGTCATTGCGAGTCATTCACCCTGAGCATGTGGCGCGACCCTTTAAGATCGCCTGCCCGCCGCACGGCTTTGGCAGTCGGGCATTTAGCGAGGCTAAAGCTCGCGCTACCGTACAAGGTAACACCCTTTTAACCCTATCCCTGCAAGTCAGACAGTGCGAGTTGCATGTATATGGCTCCCTGAGGAGTCAATCGGCTCTTCATCAAACTGACACCATTAACCTCAAAGCAGCACCCATTTTCGGGGTTGGCATCAGCAAGCAGTTCACCCAAATCGTGCTGTCCACCTCTCCCCCTTACCCTGCCCAGTGTGAGATGCGCCTTAAAGGGTCTCGCTTCGCGGGCAAACCCCAACGCCTCAAGTGCCGCATCAACCTTTTTCTGCAAGGAGATAAGTTTATCCACATCCCCATCCAACCCAAGCCATATCACTCGGGGTCGCCTTAAATTGGGAAAGACACCCAGCTCGCCGAGTTCCAGACTGAAGGGAGAATTATCTTTGGTAACGGTGGCGAGGGCATCTGCGATTTGAGGAACCTTTGCCTGTGGTATATTACCGAGGAACTTCAGCGTCAGGTGTATGCTTTTCGGATTAACCCACTTAACGGACAAATCCATGCCATGCCTTAACTTTTCCTCAATTACACCAAGCTCATTCCTGACATCAACGGGGAGTTCTACAGCAATAAAAGAGCGGATCTCACCTGCGGCAGAGTCGGTTCGTTCTCTCAAAGGAATATGTCCTCGTTCTATAATCCCAGCAGGGTCTGCGCATTCCCACCTAAAATCGCATCCCTGTCTTCCCGCGATAAACTGCTGGCTTCAATCTGTGCAATTATTCTTTGTTGGGGCATCAGGGGATAATCGGTGCCAAAAAGAACACTGTCACTCCCCACCACAGGAACAACATCTTCGAATATCCGGGGGTGATAGAGATACGGCGTAGCCGCAGTGTCAAAATAGGTATTTTCTAAAGCCTTCGCCACTTCTGGCATCAGGGCGTAAAAGGGCAGTCCGCCACCCCAATGGGCACAGACAAACTTAACCTGAGGAAAAGCGATAGCAAACTGATAAAGCATCTCAGGAAAGACCCTTCCCTTACCTGGATACTTATGCCCCACAGGCTCCGACGAGTGTGTCAGAAAAATCAAACCGTGTTTCTCCATCACCTCAACGATGGGAGCCATTACAGAGACGTCTCCTAAGTCGAATCCCTGCACATCAGGCCTCATCTCGCCTATACCCTTCAACCCACCCTCAGCACAGCGCTCAGCCTCACCCGACGCCCCCTTGTCCATCGGCTGAACGGCACCGAAGCCCGCCAGTCGGTCGGGGTAGCGTGCTACCGCCTCCATAATGTAATCGTTGGACTCAACACACAACTCGTGGCTCTTCCAGCCGATGTTAAGCGCCACAGAGACATCTATCCCCACCTTGTCCATACTGGCAACCAGCTCATCAGCAGTAATCATTTTCGCCTTGGGCGAATCATAAAGCCCGGCAAAACAGGGGTCACTCAGATAATCACCACGATTGGACACCATCTTCGGAGAAAATATATGCGTGTGAAAATCTATAATCATAGCGGAAAAATTATATCACAGGATGCTGGGGATTGGTAAGAGGAATGCAAAAGGCGCTGACCATAAATTACTTGATTGCATTGCTATCATATACAGTTGGAGCTGAATGTCACTAACCATCTATGACAGGCAACACCAAATTGCTGGCGAGCGTGCTAGGAACAAAGTCCAGCTTATGATCAATCAGAAACTAACCGAGGATTTAGTGGTTCTGAAGACCTGCATATGGATGGTGGAGCTGGCGGGGTTCGAACCCGCTACCTTCTGACTGCCAGTCAGACGCTCTCCCAAGTGAGCTACAGCCCCGTGTGGCCCGATCATGCTAACAGGACACCTATAGGCTAGCAAGGCGCGACAACTCACGAAGGCACAGTGTGTGTGATAG
>JAGHDJ010000063.1 GCA_021159955.1 Dehalococcoidia bacterium | reverse complement strand
GCCAGCGCCGGACTCAATCCGGACTGATACTGCCAGACGCTGCTCGTCAGACACACCAGTGATGTGTGTCTGACGAGCAGCGTCTGGCAGTATCAGTCCGGATTGAGTCCGGCGCTGGCGGTGGCTACTTCCCAGGAATAGTCATAGAGGTGTAACCCCTTACTCATCGCTATTATTTCACCATCTTCCACGCCTATTTCGGATGCCATATACTCTTTAAGCAACTGTACCCCTGCCAGGTTGGAGGGGAAACCGGCCCACAAATCCCATGAGCGGAAGTAGAGGAAGAAGTGCAGTTTCCCATAGCGCACCCTGGTGTCTATTCCCCTCAGGCATGGTGGGTCGGTGAGTTTGATGGAGCTGGTATCGCCCACTGCCATATATGCCTGGTTGGTGTTGTAACCGTCTTCAAGGTACATCTTGATTACTTCTGCTATCTGCTGTTGCAGGTATTGTCCGTAGGTATATTGTTCTCCCTCTGTCACACAGTCTGTCATCAGGTAGGGAAGGTAATTTTCAATGTATTCGTTTGAGGTTGGATTTGGAATACCCTGTGGAACGTCGGGTGTCAGGGGACGATTGCCTGGGTGTTTGATGTGGATTAAGGCGAAATCCAGTCCCTTTCTTTTCTGCCCGGAGTAGCTGCCTCGTTCTATGACGTATTCGTAGCCGTCAGTCAATACTTTTCTGAGGCAGAGAAACCATGCTTCTGATAGGTCTCTTGCCTCTATGATTGTAATGAGCATCTCAAAAGCACCTTTCTTGTGGTTATGGAGCAGTTTCCATGTCCAGGCTGATATCCAGCGCTTTTACCGAGTGGGTAAGGGCGCCTATGGAGATATAGTCCACGCCCGTTTCAGCTATGGCTCTGACGTTCTCCAAAGTTATGCCCCCCGATGCTTCCAATAATGCGCGTTTGTTCACGTCTTTTACCGCGCGCCGCATATCATCAGGACTCATATTGTCCAGCATCACGATGTCTGCGCCGGCTTTCGCCGCCTCAATGGCATCTTTGACTGTCTCAACCTCTACCTCAAGCTTTATGTTTCTCGGAGTTCTCTCTCTGGATAAAGTGATTGTTTCCCTCAGGGATATGCCCTGAGAGCGCAGCAGCATCAGGTGATTATCCTTTATAAGAACGGCATCTCCCAGGTGCTGGCGGTGATTTGTCCCTCCGCCCATCGCCACGGCGTATTTGTCCAGCACCCTCAGTCCAGGGACAGTCTTGCGGGTGTCCAGTATTTGGGTAGGGAGATTGCCAACCTCTGTTACGTAAAGTGATGTCTCTGAGGCGATGCCGCTCATACGCTGGAGGAAGTTAAGTGCGGTGCGCTCTGCCTTAAGTATGCTGGCGGCACACCCTTTAATTGTGGCTATTGTATCTCCCGTGTTCATTCGGGTTCCGTCCTGCATCAGCACATTGAATTTGAGGGAGTCATCAACTTTATGAAATACTGCTTCTGCCACCTCTATTCCCGCCAATACTCCATTGGCTTTGGCAGTGATGCGGGCACATGCCGCGATATCCTGAGGTATCAGGGGATCGGTGGTGATGTCTCCCTGTCTCAGGTCTTCATCCAGGGCGATGCCTATTGCCCTGTTAATTTGTTCTTGCGTTGGGTTCATTGATTATCCTGATCGGGTCGGCTTACTTGTCCTCTTTCAAATTATACTACGCTGTTTTTGAAAGGGGAATCTTTTTCCGTGATATATGGCTTAATATCCAGGACTGGAGTGTCGTCCAGGGCATCAAGTCCGCTTACCGTGAGAATCCCTTTCTTCTTTTCCAACAGCTTCACTGCTGAAAATCCTATCGGATTTGGTCTGTGGGGACTTCGTGTGGTAAAAACGCCGCGTAGCTCGTTGTGTCGCTGGGGTTTGGACAGCAAAGAATAACCCTTCGACCTGTGGAGGAAATATATGACGATGATGTGGGAAAAGTTCTTGATATCATTCAAACCTTTCTCGTATTGCGGGAATATTTCGATTGAGCTATAGTTCTCTGGACTGAACGACCCCTGCCTTGGAGTTTCCTCCATTCTCTGGTATGGGGAGTGTATTATCCCGATGGGTTTGAACTTTATCTCCATCTGAACCTTTCATTTTTTGAAGATGATGTGTTTTAACCACTCTGGTCGCTGATGGGGAAAATCGGTGCGGAAATGGGCACCGCGACTCTCTTCCCTGATGAGGGCAGATTCGGTCATCAGTCGTCCGACTGTTACCAGATTGTCCAACTCACAGGAGGGGCGATCGCAAGACTGGGGTTTATCAGCTTCCCAACTTGACAGGGTGTTTGCTGCCTCCTCAAGCTGTGTCCCCGAGCGGGTGATGCCCACCTTGTTCCACATAATGGACTGGAAGGATTTCAAGTTCAGTGGAAGGGAGTTCGTCAGGTTTTTTCGCTGACTTGGAAGGTGGTAGTAGTTCTGTATCTCGGGTTCGGTTCGCTGGATGGTTTCTGTGAAATCTTTCTGGGTTCGCTCTATTATGCGTTTGGCAAAAACCACTGTTTCCAGCAGGGAATTGGAAGCCAGTCTGTTGGCTCCGTGTACTCCAGTACAGGCGACTTCTCCTGCGGCAAAGAGTCCCTTGATATTGGTCTCGCCCCATGAATTAGTTTTGACTCCCCCCATCATGTAGTGGGCGGCGGGGGATACGGGAATGGGGTCCTTGCTGATGTCCAATCCGTATTTCATGCAGAATCGGGAGATGTGAGGGAATCTAGTGGTAATGTGGTGAGGGGGCAGAGGGGTCATGTCGAGAAAGACACACTCCCCCCCCGTTTTATTTACTTCGGTAATGATGCTGCGGGCTACGATATCTCTAGGAGCCAGTTCTGCCTGTGGGTCGTAGTCGGGCATAAACCTGTAGCCAGACTTGTTGCGCAGGATTCCCCCTTCCCCTCTCATGGACTCGCTTATGAGAAATACTGGAGCCCCCGCCAGTCGCAGTGCGGTAGGGTGGAACTGGAAAAATTCCATATCTGCTATTTCTGCCCCCGCGTGGAAAGCCAGGGCTACGCCATCGCCGGTTGCCACATCCGGATTGGTGGTGAATTTAAATAATTGTCCGGCTCCGCCGGTTGCCAGGATTAGAAAATGGCAGGAAAAACTGACAGCGGAATTGCTGTGGCAGTCAAAGGCTTTCACTCCTCTAATCTGCCCGTTTTCCGTGAGAATCTCGGTGACCAGGCAATGCTCCAGTATTTTGATGCCTGCCACTTTCAATTGGCGGCTCAAGGTGGACTCAATGTATTCTCCTGTGGCATCGCCGCCGGCATGCAGAATGCGGGCAGTTCTGTGGGCGGCTTCCTTTGCCAGGGCAATTTCACCGTAAATGGTGTCGAAGGGGACGCCAAAATCTATCAGGTCAGAGATGCGGTCCGATGCTTCCTCTACCAGGACGCGCGTCGATTGAGGGTCGCATAGCCCCGCTCCCGCAGCTATGGTGTCCTCCAGGTGAAACTCGGGAGAGTCGTTTTTCCCCAGCGCAGCGGCGATACCGCCCTGAGCGTATCTAGTGTTGCATTCGTCGATAGCACTCTTGGTTAAGATGAGGACACTTCCGTGTTCCTTTGCTATCAGAGCGGCGTAGAGACCTGCTATGCCGCTGCCAACGACGATATAGTCATAACTCTTCATCTAATTTCCCCGGGTCAGTTTATGCCAGCAGTCACCCTCAGGGGTGCTTTTATTCCACTCGCTAACTCATTTTTTCGAGAGCTCATAGTAACGGCACGGCGTTGAATTCCTGTTTGATATTATACTGGTGCCTGCTTCCAGGCACCTCTACGGTTCTACGAGGATAATTTACCTGCGATGCTGTTTTTGGAGACCCTTATGCTAGCTCCGGATTCGATGCGCAGGACTATGCTTTCCTTCCCGATTCTCTCTATGACGCCGTAGATTCCCGCCGTGGTGACCACATTATCACCCTTGTGCAGACTCTCTTGCATTTGCTCTTGCTCTTTTTGTTTTTTCCTCTGTGGCCGTATCATCAGGAAATACATCATAGCGAACATCGCCACTATGAAGATGAGCATTGTGTAAGAACTGCCTCCGCTTCCCCCTGCTTCTCCGCCATCAGTGGGGACACAGCCAGTCGTAAGTGGCAACAAACACATCAGTAAGACGCTGGTTATAGTCAAGACAGTGCGTGATTTAGACATAATTTCTAGAAACCTCCTCTTTTAGCCTGTTCGCCTATATATCATGATAACCTAAATTGCACTTGTGCAACAGGTGTCACACTCATTCCCCCTGAGTGACCAGGAGCCTGCGGACGTAATTTTTATACTCACCATTTGCCCTGTATAGCAAGTGTCGCTATTAAAAAACACCAGTTTATCAGTTCTGCTGCGCCCATACCACCTGTCCTTCCGTTTCCCCTCTACCAGAATTTCTTCTATTTCCCCCAGCAACTGTGCATTTATCTCAGAGGCAATGCTTTCCTGCATAGCCTCAATCAGGTGCAGCCGCCGTGCTTTTTCTTCCTGTGGCACGTTATCGTTAAATTTGGCGGCTCTGGTGCCAGGGCGCACGGAATAAGCTGCCACGTGGACAATATCAAATCTCAGTTCAGATAGCAAGGACACCGTATTTTGAAACTGAGCTGCTGTTTCTCCTGGAAAGCCCACGATGACGTCGGTGCTGATGGCAACTTTTGGAATGGCGCTGCGTATTTGCTCTACCAGCAGTCGGTATTGCTCCACCGTGTATCCGCGCCGCATTGCTTTCAGAATGTCGTTATCTCCCGATTGAACCGCCAGCGAAATACATTCACAGACCTTGTCCAGCCGGGCTGTAGTCTCAATTAGTTTCAGAGACATATCCTTAGGATGAGAGGTCAGGAAACGGATGCGCTCCAGTCCTGAGATGTCGTTTAGGTTGGACAGTAAATCGGCGAGGTCCGGCTTGGAGGGCAGGTCATGCCCGTAAGAATCTACATTCTGTCCCAGCAAGGTGACCTCCTTCGTGCCGCGTTTAACCAGCGACTCGACCTGCTCGCGGATTTCATCAATAGGGTGACTTATTTCTTTTCCCCTGCGATAGGGAACGATACAGTAGGAGCAGAAATTATTACACCCTTTGATTATGGGCACATAAGTGGTTAGCGGGGGTCGTGCTGGGATGAGTGGTGTTCCGCACTGCGGAAGGTTTATATTTTTGCTTTGCAGCCACCGATGCCAGGACTTCATATCCTGTGGCTTAAGGAACAGGTCCACGTGGGGGAATCTCTCCTCGAGCTGTTCAATATTGGAGCTCACCATACATCCAGTGAGAATTATACTCGGTTTGAGGTGACCTTGTTTCAGAAACTTAAGAGAATCCAGCTTGTCAGATACTTTCTGCTCGGCGCTGCCCCGAACTACGCAACTATTGAGCACGATGATATTGGCGTCCTGAGCAGTCGTGGTAGCTTGGAAGCCTGCTTCTTCCAGAGAAGCGGATATTTGTTCTGAGTCTGCCTTGTTCATCTGGCAGCCGATGGTCCAGATGTAATAGAGGGACATACTTGACGCTTCCTTGACCACCGAATTTTATACTCGCTCCTTGTTTTTAGTTATCACTGCGATATTTTTTCAAAAAAAGGGAGTTGACTTAAGGAGTAATTGTTAATTCAGTCTTTATGATGCTCCACTTCGCTGGCGATTATAGCACACGAACCGGCTTAATGTGCAGGTTTATCCCTTTCAGCGTTTAGTCAACAGGGAGGTTAATGGAGGTAGTTTTGGAAAGCAGAAATGATTTTAATTTAGGAATATCCATTGTAGTTTGTGCACATGGAATGGTTATTTTTCAATCTCTTTTCGGAGCCGATTCCATGATGGTTTCAGTTGTTTTTTTATCGCACGCGATTCCATTATAGTCGAAGCACGGTATCCATATCTCAGAAAGTTGCGATGCCCTAGATGGGAATAGCGCTCATAAAGTTTTCTTTTGAATAAAGGTTTTGGACTGTCATTGTGTTCCTTTCGTACTTGGTTACGCTTTTCCATAGTTGCTTTGGCTAGTCTAACGCCTTGTTTCATTCGCTCAGAGTAGCGTGCCATGGCTGCAGATCTAATCAGTATGCG
>JAGHDJ010000007.1 GCA_021159955.1 Dehalococcoidia bacterium | reverse complement strand
GGCTTAATTCGGAAATGGTTCTCATCTCCCGACTTAACGGATTTGCAGCATCACCTACTCTATCAATATTGGCACGGCCAACATAAGTAGCATCTATCTCCCCCTTCTCATACATAATCATAGGATCTCCTGCCCATAGCTTAAACACAATCTGCTTGAGCAATGCAGGCTTTCGATAGTAGTGGCTGTTACACTCCAATACAAGTTCTTCTCCGTGCAGCCACCTCTGTAACTTGAACGGACCGGACCCATTGGGTTTGTGCCACCATTCCTCCCCGGAGGCAACGTTGGTTTCATCCACAACAAAAGCCGTAGGATAGGTCATTTTGGCAAGGAAATACATCTTGGGGGCGTCAATGCTCACTTCCAGGGTGCTATCATCTATAACTCTTACCCCGGATATTTCCCTGGCTCTACCACTTAATACTTCACGAACACCCACAATATCACCAAGGTAAGTGCCTGCCGTCAGAGAACCAAGGCGCGGGTCACAAGCACGTTCCCATGAGTACTTAAAGTCCTGCGCTTTTATTTTCCTACCATCATGAAACTGTGCACCTTCGCATAAATGGAAGGTGTAGACCATACCATCAGCACTTATATCCCAATCATTCGCTATGTCGGGCACAACATTCAATCTTGCGTCCAGCGTAACCAGTCCACTAAAGAGCTGAAGGACATAGGTGTGCGACGTAGCATCGTGTGATATTGCAGGATCAAGAGTTGCAGGCTCAACATCAAAGAGCGTCAGTGTGCCCTCTGGAGAGGGATAAGATGTCGCATCGGAGTGCGATACAGTAGGAACAACAGAAGTAGCCGGGGGAATAGCTTCACCTTCCGGCTGACACCCTGCTAAAAGAGGAAATACTACCACCAGTATTACAAGAAGGACTATTGATAAAGATGGGAAATGATTGCATCTCTTCATAATCAAATTCAGAACATCCCCTTATTTTTCATACTCAAATATTCCCGGTCACAGATGATAAGATGATCCAGAACATCAATGCCCATAACTCTCCCCACCTCTACCAATCTCTCTGTCAACTTTATGTCATCTTCAGAAGGCTGCGGATTCCCGGATGGATGATTATGAGCCAGAATTATTGAAGCTGCGCTGGCAGAAATAGCCTCCTTAAATACCTCCCGAGGATGAACTATACTGGTATTTAAACTACCCAGGGAAATCCTCTCCACTCCGATAACCTGATTCCGAGTATTTAAAAGAACTATCAGAAAACGCTCCCTCTTTTTACCCTTGAGTCTAGCTTTTATCAACTTCACAACATCTTCCGGAGCTTTAATTATAGGCATATTAACAAAGGCGGGATAATTCTCCAGCCTTCTACCCAACTCAAAAGCCGCTTTTATCTGAGATGAATTAGCGAGACCGATACCCCTTACTTGAGACAGCTCTTCTATCGACGCACCTGCAATACCATCCAAACCGCCAAATTCGCTCAATAATTTCTGAGCAGTGACCATTACAGATTCCTCTTTAACACCTCGACCCAAAAGCAATGCCAGAAGTTCCTGCACACTAAGCACTTCAACACCAAACTGAAGCAGTCTCTCCCGAGGTCGCTCAGAAAGAGGTAAATCGTGAATAGTAAAGGACTTTTTCAAATTTATATCTTCTCCATCACCTACACCTAATCCGGGTGATAATCACACAAGAACAGGAACGAGCTGTTCTTCCAACCCGCAAGACAAAGACACTGTCACAGAACGAGCCCCGACTGCATTCCTCCACCGACTATCAAGCCCATCCGTATCAAATCCATACACCGACTCAAGAGCAAAATCGTCACTGTTGCCCTGTTTGAATACGCTCAGGAGTTGGTTCATATAGTCTCTCCCGTAAGTCTCAATAAGAAATTCGACCAAACTATAACTCTGACCATAGGAAAGATATGCGGACTGCAGGTCAGTTGGGAAAGAGCTCCTTAAGCTGCGCACTGATATAAGCTTATTATCATCAATGGCTCTATTTAATGCAGAAAGAATGCTACTGTCAATTTCGCCCTGAGCATACATAGACAGCCCTTCATTTAACCAGAGCGGGATGCCTGCATACGGATTAAACGTCATCTGATAAGTCGCCAGATGCGCCAGTTCATGAGCTATCGTTGACTTGCCCCAATTCAAGTTGCCTGGGGATATCCCAATAGCCACAATCCCGTATTCAACAAATGCGACACCACCAGTCCACTCCTGCGGGAAAATCAATGAGTCCTGCAAGTCAGATGCATCAGCATAGATATAAATCTTCACAGGTCTATCTAAAAAAGCTCCGGTATCTTCAGATAATTTCTCCAGTGCTTTATGAGCAGCATTCATAAGTTCCTGAGCAAATGACTGGTTACCTTCATACCAGAACAGGGAAACCTCACCGCATACAAGCTCTTCCCAGGAATAGCGGGCATCATCAAATTTCACCACAGAGCGAGCAGTCTCCAGTTCCCCTCCATCCGCATCTTTTATCAGCCACCAGAAACTGATTTCAGCTCCTGGAGGAAGACTCCCCGTTTTTCGCATCTCCCGCGTCCATTCTACTTCCAACGCAGGAGATGAAGTAAACTCAGGAACGACTTCGGCAAACACCCTCACTGTCGTTATTTTATCTATCTGATATCGCAATCTGATATCAGTAATATCCGCATTACTGTTAACCTCTAATCTAAAGGTAATGGCATCAGGAAAATTAACCTCGGCATCACTGGAAATAACAGTGATCTGCCCCTGCGCCACACAGGGAGACGGCACAGCAATAAGCGACAACACGAGTAATATCAATATTAATAGGAGATTTTTCTTTTTCTTAACCATTTTTCTTGCCTATCGCAGCCCTGAGAGACGCTTCAATGAATCTATCCAAATCTCCGTCCAGCACCGCAGTGGTATTCTCTACCTGGCAGCCAGTGCGGTGGTCTTTCACCATCCTATACGGATGAAGAACATAACTCCGAATCTGATTACCCCATGCCACTTCCACATGCTTCCCTCTCATCTTCATTCTCTCCTCAGCCTGCCTCTTCATCTCTATCTCAAGAAGTCTTGAGCGCAAAATCCTGAGGGCGATTTCTTTGTTCTGATGCTGAGAACGCTCACTTTGACAGGTAACCACCAATCCGGTAGGAATATGCGTAAATCGAACCGCTGAAGAAGTTTTTTGCATATGCTGTCCGCCAGGACCACTGGATTTGAAGGTTTCAACTTTTAAATCATCAGGGGATATAACCACATCCGATTCCCCTTCTGCCTCAGGCAAGACTTCTACCAGAGCAAAAGAAGTGTGGCGAGCGTGATCTGCATCAAATGGTGACAGCCGCACCAGACGATGAACCCCGTGTTCTGATTTAAGATATCCGTAACTATAATCACCGCGGATATCAAGGATAGCACTTTTTATACCCACCTCTTCTCCCTGTGAAATATCGAAAACTTCTGACTGATAGTTACGGCGTTCTGCCCAACGAATATACATCCGCAGGAGCATATCCGCCCAATCCTGCGACTCTGTTCCTCCAGCACCAGCATGAATCGCCAAAATAGCGTTTTTCCTATCGTGCTCCCCATTGAAGGAAAGTTTAAATTCCAAATCCTTAAGACGAGATATCACGCTGTCCACATCAGCATGAACTTCACTCTTAAAAGAACTATCGCTCTCCTCAATCGCAAGCGACACCAGCTCTAAAAGATCTGAGACTTCTTTTTCCATACCATTCCAGATACGTATCTCGTCTCCCAGGTCAGAAATCCGCCGCATAACATCCTGCGCTCTTCTTTGGTCATTCCAGAAATCCGGCTGTCCCGACAGAGTTTCTAAAGTGACAAGTTCCTTTTCCTTAGCTGAAAGGTCAAAGATGCACCATAATATCTGAAATCTGCGAACGTGCCTTTTCTAATCTAGTCTTTTCTTCACGCACTCAAAACACCTCCCTGTTCTAACAACCACTCTCGATATTACCGTTTAATAATCACTCGTCTTTTTATCAAAATCAAGGTGCCCGCCTGCTGCTAGATGAGCAAGCCTGGTAGGTTCGGGCAAACGATAACCACGACAACAAGCCATAACTAAATCCATTGCGTTCTTAAGCCCAATCATATGTCCGATAGAAATATAGAGTGGGTTAGTGCGCACTTTGGTACGCAACACCCCTCCAATAACTTCCCCCTCATCCATCAAATCAACAAATTCACCAGGCTCAGATGGAACCTCAGCGTGCACTCCACAAAAACGGGATTTAGCACATCCTATGGTCGGTGTATTCAAAAGAAGCCCCAGGTGAGATGCCAATCCCAACCTGCGAGGATGAGCAATCCCCTGACCATCCACCAAAATTAAGTCCGGGCTAACACCAAGCTTTTCACAAGCAGCAAGGACGAGAGGAGCCTCCCTAAAGGACAAGAATCCAGGTATGTAAGGAAAATTAAGGGGGCTTCTCGCTATCTCCACCTCAACTAAATCCATATCAGGATAGCTGAGGACAACTACTGCTCCGGTGGACTCCCCACCAAAACGAGGTGAAGATACATCCACACCAGCTACTAAATGAACAGGTGCTATACCATCCACATCCGACACCTGCGATGCCAGATGACGCTGCACCTCTTTAGCTTGAGCAACCGTCACCTGCCAATCATGTAAGTGTCTCACTTTCACACTTCAATTATAGCCTTACCTGCAATACTATGACAAGAAAGACAGGCTAATCAAGTTGCGCTTCAAGTAACCCATAGTCACCATTCCGGCGACGGTATATGACACTGGTATTCTTTGTAGCGGAATCCAGAAAAATAAAGAAGTCGTGGCCGAGAAGCTCCATCTGCACCAGCGCATCATCGGCAGACATAGGACTTAATACTAGCTCCTTAACTTTGACTATTCTCATCTCATCCTGATAAGAAGATTCAGCTTCCGCTTTTCTCGGCGCCTTGCCTCTACCTTTGTAGTAGAGCCTTCCCTTGTAGCGCTCAATCTGTCGGTCTATTACCTCAATAACACTATTGAGTGCAGTATAAACATCAGCTGCCCTTTCCTCCCCTCTGAGAATAGTGCCATCACTAACAATTGTTACCTGAGCAACATAACGCTGCTGCGGGGATTTCGTTCCCTCCCGATATATTTCTACTTTAGCATCAGTGATGTTGCTAAGATGTCGGCTCAGTTTGCCAATCTTACGCTGCACACGCTCACGTGCAGTTTGTGATAGTTCAACATTCTTAGAAACTAGCTGTATTTCCATACTTCAGCACTCCATTTCACAATTCTCTTGCTACCGTTAATCCCCACACAGAAGCTACCCCAACTTTTCTGAGTGCACTAGCACAAGCATCCAGAGTAGCACCAGTAGTGCATACATCATCAATAAGCAAAATTCGCCTGTTCTCCAAATCCCCACATCGCCCCGAACAGGCAAATGCTCCCGCTACATTTTCCCAACGCATTTTAACATTAAGTGTTTTTACCTGAGTCGGTGTGTCGTCGACGCGAACAAGTACATCCTCAAAAACAGGCATATCAACAAGCGCACCAAGCTCTCGTGCAATAAGCTGAGACTGATTATAACCCCGCTCCCTCAAGCGATGCTGATGTAAGGGAACCGGAATAAGAGCGTCTGCTGGTAATTCGCTAACACTCAAGAACTCTGCAAGAAACTGAGCTAACAAAGGTGCAAGAGCCCTAACATTACGGTATTTAAAGCTATGCACCATCTGGCGCACTACACCATCAAATTGGAGGCAGGAACGAATCCCATCAATTTGAGGGACACGCCGAACGCAATCAGCACAAAAGGAACCTGAGGAAAGCGGCCTGCCACATCTGGAGCAAAGTGGAGCAGTAATATACACCATCGTCTCCCTGCAGGAATGACAGATGAACTCCCCTTCTCTTCCACAACCTACGCAACAAGGTGGAAAAAGGAGATCCAAAGTCGCTTTCCTAATCAGGGAGAAGTTCCTGGCTAACACAGGGTTTATAACACCAGCTTAACAGTAACAGGGAAGTATCAACGTCCTCGCGGCGAGTGAGAAGCCCCACTCATAATCGGCTCGTCGATATAGACATCCCCATTTCGTATCTTTAAATTGAACCCACAATCAGGGTTGGTGCAAACCCATGCTTTATAGTGAATTGGAGCTCCCTGACTTCCAAAATCAGATAAGGGCACCAAATCACCAATCTTACATTTCTGGCATTTAGGGAATAACTTTTGTTCCACTGTCCCACCTCACAACAAAAAATCAACTGCGTCAGTATACATCCTTCGTTCCCATCAAGTCAACACACAATTGTGCGGTGTCCAAGACATACTATACAGTCCTTAAACTACGAAAACGCTATCTCTGCACTATTAAATCGAGGTATAACACATTTCAGCAATCAGGACATCAAGAATAAGTTCATCTTTCCACTTCTCATTTCGAATGGACTTCCACTCCCCTGTTTTCATAGCTACATCAGCATCCAAAAGTTTATGGTATGCAACTTCCAAACGCTTTACGGGGTGAATACTGGATTGATTCATAGTCTGACGAAAGGGATAATCGCTATACAAACCCAACCTTCGCTGCGCCTCCTTATAAGGCACATCCTGTGCCGCTATTTCCTTTGCCAGAATGAAAAGACGCAGTTGTCTGGCAATCATCACCACAATATGTGAAGGCGCTACACCCTCTGCCAACAGCCGATGCAGCAGAAGCATAGCCCGCGAAACACGCTGTTCCAATACAGCATCCACTAAAGTAAAAATGCTGGTATTACGAGTGTAACTCACCAAATTCTCAACATCTTCTTCTTCAATACAGCGCCCCCCAACATAAAGCAATAACTTCTCAATTTCACTAGATAAAACGCCAAGGTTACTCCCAACCAAATCGGCAAGCAAGGCAACAGCCTGGGGAGATATACTACCTTTATGGTCAACCACACGAGAATTAATCCAGTGATGTAATCTTCTGCCCTTGAGCAGGGTAAATTTTTTCACTTCAGCCACCGACTGTATCTCTTTAAATAAGCGGTTACCCTTCTCTTCTATGTCACCATCAACCAATACCAACACAGCAGCTTGCGGCATCCTGTCGGCATACTTTTTCAGCGCAACCCATTTTTTCAAATCACCTGACTTTGCAGATGTTCGCTTATCCCTATTTTTCTTTTTGGGGGATTCGAATCGCCCTAATAACCCATTAACGATAACAAGACGCTTTTCTGCAAGGAAAGGAACTGTATCACAGGTGCTCATTAACTGTTCGGGAGTAAGTGTCCGAGCATCAAATTCGGTGGTATTGGTTTCCAGCATCTCTCCACTACCCATACCATCTTTGATACGCACAAGTTCTTTTCTAAGGGAAAATTCGTCCGGGCCAAATAGAATATAAATCATAGCCAACCTTACTTCCCCTTATTTTAGCACATAATGCCCATCATAAATAAACCATTTATCGCATCGCCAATGACAAAGTGGTATTATATCCCATATGGAAATAGGTATCATAGGAATGCCAAAGAGTGGCAAAACTACTATCTTTAACGCCTTGACCAAAGGCAAAGCGGAAACAGCAGCTTATGCGCCAGCCGCACTGCAGCCTAACATCGGGATAGCCAAGGTAGAGGACCAGCGAATAATCACCTTGAGTGATATGTATCATCCCAAGAAAGTTACCCCTGCAGAAGTAAAATACACCGACATTGCCATCGCCCCTGCTGACACAACTAAAGAAGGCAGCTTCAGCAGTCAATTCTTAACATACCTCAGCCGAATAAATGCCATAATACATGTGGTGCGCGCATTTGAAGATGAACAGATACCTCACATCAAGGGTAGCGTAAATGTAGCAAGAGATATTGATTCCATCAATACGGAACTGGCATTTTCTGATTTGATAATTATCGAGAGAAGACTGGAACGCATTAAAAACTCTCTTAAAAGCGCACGCCAACAGGAGAGAGACTTACTAAATAAAGAACAAACTTTACTAACAAAAATCCAGAATGCCCTGGAAAACGATACCCCTGTCAGGGAATTGCAATTATCCGAAGAAGAACACAAAATTATCAGGAACTACAGCTTTCTCACAGCTAAACCACTATTGATATTGATAAATATCAATGAGGGACAGCTTTCGCATGTCAATTCCATAGAATCCGACCTATCTGCGTGTTGCTCTGGCGCACACTGTCTTCTCACTGCACTGTGTGGAAAGTTAGAGATGGAGTTAACACAGCTCAGTGATGAAGAAGCAAAGGAATTTCGCGACGGTCTCGGCATCAAGAAATCTGCATTGAACCGAGTAATCGAGCTATCCTACGACCTACTGGGACAGATGTCTTTCTTTACCACCGGTGCCGATGAAGTAAAGGCATGGACTATAACCAAAGGCACAAGCGCACTGAACGCAGCAGGGAAAATCCACTCCGACATAGAGAGAGGATTTATTCGAGCTGAAATCGTGAGCTACAACGACCTGGTAAAATGTGGCACTATGGCTCAAGCACGCAAGCAAGGACTATTGCGTCTGGAGGGGAAAAAATACATCGTTCAAGATGGAGATATAATTAACTTTTTGTTCAATGTTTAATCCATTAATCACCCAATGAGGCATCCAATCGACGGTAATATTCGACAGATTTCAACAGCCCCTCACGTAATGATATTTTGGACTCCCACCCCAATTTTTCCCGTGCCAGAGAACATTCCAAACAAATATGATGCACTTCTCCTTGACGAACAGAGTCGTATCGGGGAATTCCTTTATACTTCAATACATCAGCAAGGGTATCAAACATTTCTTTATCAGACGTTTCCACCCCATTACCAATGTTGCAAATGAGCTTTTCTCCTCGCTCCACAGCTAAAAGATTAGCCTCTACAATGTCAAAAACGCAGGTATAGTCCCTGGTCTTATCTCCCTGACCGAAAATAGTTGGTTGTTCACCACGAAGCATCTGCCCGGCAAATATAGCTACCACTCCTGCCTCTCCACCGGGGTTTTGTCTTGGTCCATAGACATTAGAATATCTCAATACCACATAATTCAATCCACTCAGAACACCATAGAGATAGAGATAATGCTCCACCACATGCTTGGAAACACCATACTGAGAAATGGGATTCACGGGATGCTGTTCATCAGCAGGAATATACTCGGGTTCGCCATACACCGCCCCACCAGAGGAGGCATATATCACCTTCTTCACTCCCGAGCGAACGCTATTCACAATCACGTTGAGACCACCGATAATATTCTCTCGAGCATCGAATAATGGGTCCGCTACCGACCGAGCAATAACCATCTGAGCCGCATGATGATTCACCACATCTGGCTTCTCTTTGTCAAAGACATCAGATAATCCCTCATCAGCAATACTCATATGATAAAACTTCGCCCTGGGATTAAGATTATGAGAAAAGCCAGTAGATAGATTATCTACTACCACAACCTGATGCCCTCGCTCAATCAGAGCATCTACTATGTGGGAAGCAATAAACCCTGCCCCCCCAGTAACAAGAACCTTCAAACTTTCACCTCCTGCGAATAGCACAGAGATAGCATAACATCACAACAACATCGGAGGCAAAAGACTGCCTCCGGCAACTTTAAAATCAGTCCGCCCCACGTTCATTTAACCAAAGGGATAAGGCAGATAAAGCGAAGCGTATCGCTGCCATCATTGATGAAGCAATGTTTCTCGTTGGGAGCGACAAACACAAAGTCCCCATTGGTAATCGGGGTTTCTTCTTCTTTCTCGTTCTTAACCTTCCCCTGTCCGGATAGGATAAAAACTTCGTGCTCCCAGTTATGAGTATGAAACGGGGTAGAACATCCCGACTTAACCTCAAAGAGACGCATAACAAAATTGGGAGCTCCTTCTTCGGCACCAATCAGCACCCGCATCAGCACACCAGAAACTTCCTCATTCGCTTTAACACCAGAATAGTCGGCTATTTTCATTTCACCACTCCTTTCATTATTCCGCAATCTGACCAAAATACCACAAAACAAGAACTTTCTACCCGTATGCGCTGAATTTCTATATTTGTTTTTTAAATTTTCGGGAAACAAATCATCATATCAGGACAGAAGTCAAAGCTTAAAAACATGCCCTTATCCTGAACGGGAATCAAAACCACACTGCAAAATTCAAATTTTATTACACTGCTTCAGTTGAAGAGCAATAGCTATATCTCCTGTTGTTCGGATTGCTGTTCAATGCTCTCAGCATCAACAACACCGAGAGGGACCGCTAGTTTAAGCAGGACATTTTCAACAATCCGCGGCAAGCTGGTCTCATCCACGTTGCCAAGGTAGCACCTGGTACGGATGAGCCGAGCAAGCATCGTAGTCACCTGTAAGATGAGATTAGTGTTTTCAGGATTGTGTGAGAGGATAGATTTGAGCCTGACACGAAGGAGGGCAACTTCCTGATCAACACCTTCAATATCAGCAGCTTTCTTGAGATCACGCCTTTCCGACTCGGTAACGACATGGGAATAGAAGCCATGTTTGCGGGCATTCTGGTTTCCCCTGGGTGCACCTCTTTTGCGTTTTAATTTATTATTCATACGTTTTTCAATACAGAAATAGTAGTACATATGTTCTTATGGCAGCAAGAGGGAAATGTCAGAAACAGATTGAGGGCAACAGGAAAACAATGCGAAACAAAAGGAGAACAAATGCAAAAAGAAGGGGAATCAAAGCCAATAAGGGGGTAAAAGTAAAATGGAGTAAAAAGTACTAAATTAAAAGCAGTTGCTGAGATGTCGGCGCAGAAAACCAATGGGACAAAGAACCTGTCTGCTATGACCATAATTGTGCTATTAGTCTAGAGTCT
>JAGHDJ010000072.1 GCA_021159955.1 Dehalococcoidia bacterium | reverse complement strand
GTCAGTATCCCACCGAGAATTATTGGTCTGGAATTGGTGCTGGAGTGTAAGCCAACGATTAAGCCTAGCGTTGTAATTACGCCTGACGTTAGACCGAAACTGAAACCTATTTTTACTGAGTGGTTCATAGTAGCTCTACCCTGTGCCCATTATACAGGGTAAGGTGGGTGAGGGTGAAATGGGAGAAAAAAGGGCGGGCTGCCTGATTCCAGACAGCCCGCCCTGAAGAAATTAATCTTTTGGTTTTAGCTGTTATGTTCATATATATTCGGTTGAGAATGTATCACCAGATTACACCGTTCAATGCGTTCAATGCACCGAACGCTTTCGTTCCTATGTTATGTGTATGCAAAGAAGAAATTACGGTTTTACAGTATCTTGGCATACAGATAACAATCCTTCATTTTGCCGTCTTTTTCCCGGAATATCTTTTTGAGCAATCCTTCTTTAAGGTAGTTGTTTTTCAGAACTACTTTTTCACTTGCTTGATTCGCTGGCTGCATAACAATTTCTACCCTAGCTCCAACTAATTCGCCATTAAAAAGGATTGTATAATTCCACTCTATGTTGTTTTGCCTGCGTTCAAGATTGTGTTTGAGCCATATTTCTTCGTCCTCAACTGACGCAAGTGCAGCATTGAAATAGATAAAATTGGGGTTGCTTAAAATTTCGTAGAAACGCCTTGCGTCGCCGATTTCCTGTAATCTTAACTTGATTTTAGGCACAATCATTCTTAAAAAATAGTAACTACACAGCCACAGAGGGCACCGAGGTCACAGAGAGATTCTTTTGATACTATCAACAAGTTTCGTTTCACCAAAGTTGACAAGCAATGCACGGCTTAACTCTGTTGCTTTAAGATACGAGAGGACTTGCGCAGTTGCAACATCAGGAAGCTTCCGTAAAGACTTGAGCTCAACTATAACCTCTTTCTCTACTAATCTACTAATATATCTAACCTTTGTCCCTGAATCAACTGATTCTTATAAATCACATCTACCGGAGCTTGTCTCTCAAAGCTAATATTCCGAAGTGTGAATTCATGGCAAAGGGCATCTTCATAGATTGATTCCAGAAGTCCTGGTCCCAAAATCCTGTGAACTTCGATACAAGCGCCAATGATTTTTTTCTGTCAATTCATCCTTCTTCATAAGTGCTCTCCGTGGACTCTGTGGCTATCAATTACCTACCCGCATGCGACTACTTGATTAAAACCTTCCTGCCGATTACTTTCTGTTTGCTGCACCAGTTTTCCACTATCTTTATCACCTCAGAGGGCTCATCGCATATTCTAACCAGGCCAAGGTCTCCCGCGGAAATGAATCCGCTCGTCAGAGTGGTATCGCGCAGCCAGCCCAGAAATCCACTCCAGTATTCACTGCCGAATAGTATTACGGGGAAAGGCTTTATCTTGTGTGTCTGAATTAGTGTCAGAACTTCTGTTAATTCATCCAGAGTTCCCAGTCCTCCTGGCATAATCACGAAGGCAGTGGCGTATTTCACCAGCATGACCTTGCGCACGAAGAAGTGGTCGAAGGTTATTGACTGTGATGTATGGGTGTTTGGCGCTTGTTCATCAGGCAGTTCAATATTTAAGCCTATTGATTCGCTCTTGCCCGCAGTAGCGCCTTTATTGGCAGCTTCCATTATGCCGCCGCCTCCGCCGGTTATTATGGAGAATCCCCGTTCTCCCAACAGGTTGGCTATCTCTTCTGCTTTAGCATAGTATTTGTGCTCCGGCTTACTTCTTGCTGAGCCGTATATGGTTACCGCTGGCTCTACCCCTGCGAGTTTATCGAATCCGGTTACAAATTCTCCCATTATCCGCAGTAGTCGCCATGACTCCTCTTTGGCTAAGTCATTTATTTCATATCCTCGATTATTACGCATAAGCTCCTCCATTTTATGCCTAATATACCACATTTTGTCATTTTGAGTATCGTCAGATACATATGGATTATCTATTGGCTTTTCTCTTACCTACGCCGCATAATACCCAGTTGACCGCTTTCTTTACGTAATTACGCTCATCATCGACTTCCCTCTCTACGAGAGGAAAGAAATCGGCAAAGGAGCTGTCATCCGCTTTTTATCGCGGCGAGCCATAACTGCTATCAAGACAAGAGCAGCCCTTTCAACAAACTCCTTCTCGGAGGCATTCCACTCGACAATCTTGTGATAAGCAAGGGGAGATTTATAAAAGAGATTCAGGCAAAATCTGTCACAGACATCCCATGAATTAAATTCACTTACCCAGCCATTCATCAATTCGGAGGTAAGTAACCATCTAAAAATATCTAGCCGTTTGTGGAAAAGAATACCCTGCGGGCGACTAGATATGCGTGAGCCTCTAGAGGTTACTTTAGATTCACCATCCCGAAAGCCTCGCTGCAAATAATTCTTGGTATTGGCTGCTCCTCGGCCTGTAAGTTCCTCCGATTCAGCCATTCCCGCATATTATGTTGGGAATAAATGTCCCTCAATACTTCAAACAGGCTCTGCCCCATGATTCCATTTCGTCGGACCCTGTTCAGCTCTTTATTGACAGCTATAGTCATTGGACCTCGGAATGCCTTCTCCAAAATGTTAATTTGAGCCTTCAGATTTTCATCTTCGGTTGTACTAAACAGGACACGTAATTCCCGAAGCACATAACGTTGTCCCTGAGTTAGGGAAAGAGTATGCTCACGTTCGGCCTGACGGTGCTTGAACTCCTCTGCAAACTGGCGCTTCACTTTCATAACAGCGATATTATAGCCCTCAGGTAATTTCTGTCCCTCAAGGGCTGGCCCACATTTGATGGTACCAAGGATACGCGGAATATCCCTGGTTACGATATTGCCTGCCTCATCTAAATGAAACAACTGCTGGTAGTTTCCTGCCTGGCAGAAAACGTATAGCCCCCTGCTTGTAGACGGTTTGGTAGTACGGATGCCATCCCTCAGATTGGAAATTCGCTCGTACTCTTCGGGTTTTTCTCCTTTGAGCTGCCGCAATATTTCTTCAGCCTCGTTGAGGTCCACAAATTCATCTTCCTCACCTTCAAACAGGCTTAACTGGCCACCCTTTTTCTCATAAATGGCATACATAGCATCCTCGTTAAGTTGCTCGGTGCGGTCAAGGATAGCAGAGTCCTCTCCAATAGTATCGTGAATTTCCTGGATGCGGTTATGTAGCTTTTGAGTTAATCCCAAATTGCGCTCAATACCAGTTTCAGGGAGAAAGTTGTAGCCGTAAATTACATCGTAGTCTGAACCAATGCGGTCAATTCGCCCGAAGCGCTGGATAAGACGCACAGGGTTCCAGTGCAGGTCATAATTCACAATCTTGTCACAATCCTGGAGGTTTAAACCTTCCGCCAGGACATCAGTAGTGAACAGAGTTGTGATTTCAGTCTCCCCTGATGTAAAGTGATAGTCCTGGTTGGCTTTCGGAGCAAATCTACCCACCACCCTGGCTTTGCTTTTATCCCCACTAAAAATGACCTCAATATCGTCACTCTTGCCTTCCGGGTTCAGGTTATTAAATAAATAACGTGCCGTGTCAGCATATTGAGTAAAGATTAGCCGCTTGCCATCCTTAAGCGGCATTTTCCCCAGCCATCTCTTTAGTGTCTGAAGCTTGTCATCATATTCAGGGGTAATGGGTTCAACCAACTGCAGAATCTTTCTGAGCAACCGAATATCATGCTCCACATGTTCCCGAAGCCTGTCTATGTCGAAGTCCTCAACCTTGTATCGTCCTGAGGCTTGCCGTAGAGCGTCGACCAAATCCTGCTCTTCTGCCTGGTTTGGCTCGTAGAGAATGTTCTGTGCAGCATCACCTGCGGGCACTATGCCCTGTAACAATGCCTCCAGAAATCGTTCGTGTACAGTTAAAATCCTGCGGATAGTCTCTCTGAAAGCATGGACACTGGATTCAAAGCGTTTAAAAAGCAGTACCC
>JAGHDJ010000092.1 GCA_021159955.1 Dehalococcoidia bacterium | reverse complement strand
CAGTAATGGAGAGTCTTAATTCAGGGCTCAAAGTTTCCTTCCGTAGCGGTGCCGTGATGGGAATGAGTGTTGTCAGTATCGGCATTATGGGACTGAGCGCTATGTACTTCGCTTTTAGCGGCCGTGCCGATTTCCTCACCATCATCCCTGCATTCGGCATGGGAGCCTCTTTCGTCGCCATCTTCGCTCGTGTCGGCGGCGGTATATACACTAAGGCAGCCGATGTCGGAGCAGACTTAGTGGGCAAGGTAGAAAAGGGTATCCCCGAGGATGACCCCAGAAACGCAGCAGTCATCGCTGACTTTGTCGGCGACAATGTAGGTGACGTGGCTGGAATGGGAGCCGACCTGTTCGAGTCTTATGTGGACGCCATTATCGCTACAATGGCTTTGGGAGCAGTTGGCGTCAGTTTCTTCGGAAAGGGTATGATGACACAGGCAACATCCTGGTGGCTACCGTTGATGATTGCCTCCGGTGGAATCTTGGCTTCTATCATTGGCATCTTCGTAGTACGGGTCGGGGAAAAACTCGAGATGTCTGCACTGCTCGGCGCATTGAGAAAAGGAACTATTTCCGCTTCAATTTTAACCGCTGTTTTCTCTGCCCTGATAGTCACCTGGCTGGATGCCCCCATTGGAATCCTCTGGGCAGTCCTGGCAGGATTAATCGCTGGTATATTGATTGGAGAGAGCACCAATTACTACACCTCATACGCCTTCAACCCAACCAGGAAAATTGCTGAGTCTGCTCAAACGGGAGCGGCAACAACAATTATCAGCGGATTTGCTAACGGTCTGATGAGCACATTATTCCCCATCATTCTGGTGGCAATTGCCATCCTGGCAGCCAATCACTTCGCTGGAATCTACGGTGTAGCTATCGCCGGCGTAGGGATGCTATCAACCCTCGGTGTGACTCTGGCGACGGACGCTTATGGTCCAGTAGCCGATAATGCCGGTGGTCTAGCAGAAATGGCTGACCTGCCCGAAGAGATAAGAGATAGAACAGACGCTCTCGATTCACTGGGCAACACCACCGCAGCTACTGGCAAGGGGTTCGCCATCGGTGCCGCTGGACTAACAGCATTGGCACTGATGCTATCTTATTCTAAAGCAGCGGGGATAGGGACTATTGACATATTATCAGCACCTGTAGTAGCGGGTATATTCCTCGGTTCTATGGTGCCCGCCATCTTCTGCTCCATGACACTCAATGCTGTGAGTAGAGCAGCTTTTGCCATCATAAATGAGGTTCGCCGCCAGTTCCGCGAGATACAGGGACTGATGGAAGGAACATCCAAACCTGAATACAGCAAGTGCGTCGCTATCAGCACAAAAGCCGCACTGAAGGAAATGGTCATACCCGGAGTGGTAACCGTAGTCGCTCCCATTATAGTCGGATTCATTCTCGGACCGGAAGCCCTAGGAGGATTTCTCATAGGCGCTATTGCCACCGGCTTTATTCTGGCGATAACCTTCGCCAACGCTGGCGGAGCATGGGACAATGCAAAGAAATTTATTGAGACTGGAAAACTGGGAGGTAAAGGCTCAGACACTCACAAAGCCTCAGTTGTCGGTGATACCGTAGGCGATCCAATGAAGGATACCTCGGGACCATCGTTGAACATCATGATAAAACTGATGTCCATTGTGGCGCTGGTATTCGCTCCAGTCTTCGCGGGAACCACGGGACTCTTCTAAAAGGTACGCTTTATACAGCAAACGAGGCATTGCGTGAGTGCAGTGCCTCGTTTTCATAGAACTGTCAGACTTGACAGCGATAATCACCAGATGATAGTTTGTTACTATAAATCCCTGATGAGTCACAAGGGGTCAGATAGGTCAAACTATTGCCTCTTACCTGGATATCAAATATCCCATCAATCACAGTGCCCTCGTACACACGGAGAACAGCCTGAAAAAGGAAGTCAATGCAAGCAGAAGTAATAGAGGTAATAAAATTACTCTCAGGAAATGAGTCTCTGGCTTTGGGGGCATACCACGCTGGTGTAAAGGTAGCTACATCCTATCCTGGAACACCAAGCACAGAGATACTCAAATCCATAGCCCTTTTTGACGATATCTATGCGGAATGGTCAACTAACGAGAAGGTAGCTATGGAAGTGGCAATGGGAGCGTCCTATGCAGGGGCTCGCTCGCTGGTATCTATGAAGCATGTGGGGCTGAATGTAGCCGCCGACCCATTTATGGCCATCTCGGTCACAGGGGTCAATGCAGGGATGGTTGTAGTCTGCGCCGATGACCCCGGAATACACAGTTCTCAAAACGAGCAGGATAATCGATACTACGCCAAACTCGCCAAAGTGCCAATGCTGGAGCCCAGCGATAGCCAGGATGCATACGAACTTATGTCATATGCCTTCAATATCAGCGAGAAATTCGATACTCCTGTACTGATGCGCACTACCACACGTATCTCACACTCCAAATCAGTGGTGAATGTAAATCGCGGGCGCTCTGTGTCAGCCACTCCATCAGGTTTCCAGCGTAATGTAAAGAAATATGTCATGCTGCCCGGTAATGCCCGTATCAGGCATCCCTTGGTGGAGGAACGTATAGCCAAACTAGCCACCTATTCTGAAACATTTCCATTAAATCAAATAGAGTGGGGAGAACGTCATCTTGGCGTGGTGACCAGCGGAATTGCCTACCAATATGCCAGGGAGGTCTTCCCCAAAGCATCCTACTTGAAGCTGAGTATGACCTATCCCCTCCCCCAGAATCTAATCCGACACTTCGCAGCACAGGTGGACAAGGTAATCGTTATTGAAGAACTAGACCCATTCCTACAGGAAAACATCCGGTCTATGGGGATAGATGTTGCGGGCAAAGAATTTATCCCAATGATAGGAGAGTTGAACCCAAACATTGTCAAAGAAGCAAGCTACTCTGCGGGGTTGTTGGACAAGACCTCACCCCTGCAAAAGACAGAACCGGCCAAAGAGTTGCCGAAACGTCCTCCCCTGCTATGTCCGGGGTGCCCTCACACCGGTGCATTCTTTGTACTCAGCAGCATAGGACAGCGGCTCAAGTTACCAGGCTCCAGAAACAAAGCTCCAAAGGAATCGACTTTAACCATCACAGGAGATATTGGCTGCTACACCCTGGCTACTTACCCTCCGCTGTGTGCTATGGACACCTGTGCCTGTATGGGCGCCAGCATCGGACAAGCCATGGGTATGGAGAAAGCCGGCATCGGTAACAAGGTGATAGCTGTAATTGGCGATTCCACCTTCCTGCATTCCGGTATAACCCCTCTGGTGAATGCAATCTACAATGGAGGACAAATAACCGTCATAATTCTTGATAACATGACCACCGCCATGACAGGACACCAGGAACACCCCGGCACCGGCATCTCGGCACAGGGGAAAAAAACTAAAGCGGTAAAACTAGAACATCTGGTCAAAGGTATCGGAATCAATGACATCAAGGTAGTAGACGCTTTCAATATAAAGGCCATCAGAACCGCAATAAAAAGCTCCATCAACAACCCTGAGCTTTCCGTTATTATAATCCGCGGCAGCTGCACAGTGCATACACCAAAGCGCTCTGAGCCCCTGTCTATTAACCCTGAAAAGTGCAACCAGTGTGGCATTTGCCTTATGCTCGGATGCCCCGCCATCCAAAGAGAAGACGGCCATGTTCACATTGACAGCACCTTGTGTGTTGGCAACGCCTGCACCCTCTGTCAGCAGATTTGCCCCCAGCAAGCGATAGTCCCGCAATCCAATCTTGAGGATACCAACTCACTATGAAGAAGCTAGATATACTCGTCACCGGAGTGGGCGGGCAAGGAGTTATCCTGTCCAGCGACATAACCGTCAATGTAGCTATGGCTAACGGATATGACGTTAAGAAAACAGATACCCTGGGTATGGCACAGCGAGGCGGCAGCGTGATAAGTCACGTGCGAATAGGACAGCGAGTCTGGTCACCCTTGATAAAGGAGGGCGAAGTTGACTTGCTGGTCGCTTTTGAGAAATTAGAAGCTGCTAGATGGGCACACTTCCTCCGCCCCGGAGCAATAGCCATAGTTAACAACCATGCACTCCCGCCACAATCCGTCAACCTGGGAGAAGCGCAATACCCCAGCGATGAAGAGATAACCTCCATCCTGAGGCGAAGATCCAACAACATTTACTTTGTCAATGGCACCAGTCAGGCTAAAGAGCTGGGCAATGTTAGAACACTCAATATGTTTATGATGGGGTGCATTTCATTTTTCGCACCGTTTAAAGTCCACTTCTGGAAAGACAGCATTTCTCAACGCATGCCACCAGCTACGCTGCAAATCAATATTAAAGCTTTTAATCAGGGCAGAAGGAAAATCCGAGATATCCATCCCTGACAGAGCACTTCCCAGCTAACTTTGTTATTTCACACGACTCCTGTGATAACATCTTCCTTCCCCCAGAGAATATGATAAGATATGGCATTTTGCCAGTAGATTTGACACCCGTAGTGGACCGATGTATCATCATTGTAGATACATATATGGAGGTGCTCCAATGCAAAGCCACGTCCGAAAGTGGGGAAACAGTCTGGCACTGCGCATCCCAAAGCCATTTGCGCAAGAAATGGGTCTCGACCATGATATGAAAGTTGACCTATCATTGGAAGACAAAAAGCTCATTGTGATACCTGCCACTGAGCCCCACGTGACTCTCGAACGATTATTGGAGCAGATTACAGAGGCCAACATCTATCACGAAATTGATACAGGTCCAGCAATCGGTAAGGAGGTATGGTGAAAGGCGAGGCATATATTCCCAAGCGCGGCGATGCTGTCTGGATTACATTGAATCCTCAGGCCGGACATGAGCAATCCGGGCGTCGACCAGCAGTTGTCCTCTCCCCCAGAGCCTACAACAGCAAGGTTGGACTTGCCATTCTGTGCCCCATCACAAATCAAACCAAAGGTTACCCTTTTGAGGTTATCATACCTTCTAATTTAGCCGTCAGTGGAGCAGTCCTGTCTGATCAAGTGAAGAATCTGGATTGGCGAGCACGAGAAGCTGAATTGATTTGCAAACTACCGGACAATACCATTACAGAGACACTTCAGAAACTGAACACACTATTATTTCAGTAAACGAGTGAAGCATCTGATACATCACTGCAGTTCATTACCATACCAATGGCAGGTAAGCCAGAAATCACCTATAGTGTTGTTGCTAACCACCACGGAGAAATGAAAATGCAACATAGAAATCTTCTAATGGACTACCTTAAGGAACAAGGTGTAAAAAACATTGCCTCCTTCTCTGACGGTGCCCTACTTAATCCAGTTAAATTTCAACTAGCTGCCATAGAAACACGCGGAGCTATTCTCTTTGCCGATCTCCCAGGGTACAGCAAGCTTTCACAGGAATTGAGCCCTGTAGAATGTGCTTACATGGTCAGTCATTTCTTTTCATGGTTTGAGGGAGAAGCAGGGAAAAATTTGGTGGAATCGTAGATAAATTCATTGGTGATGAAGTCATGGTTGTTTTCACTCATCCCAAATGTGAAGCATCACCTCTTCAAGCAGCCATGCATACGACACGAGCAATACTTGAAAATGATCCTTGGGCATTCAATCCTAAAATCGGAATCGCTGAAGGACCATTTGCAATTTGCGTTGTTGGTCCCAGTGAAACGGAAACTGCGACAGCAATGGGAAATACCGTTAATCTTGCAGCAAGATGCACCGAGTCCCCAAAACCCCATACCATCAAAATTGCTACTGACAATATTAGTGCCGTTAAAAAAGTGTTCGAAAACGATATCTGGGATATCCGTCCCCCAGAGTTATTCGAACCGAAGAATATGGAACCTGTGAAGGTGGTCAGTGTGCACCGTAAGACAAAGAGGGTGACTAATTTTGACTATTTTAAGCATGTGAAAGAAGAGGTCAAATATGCACGTAATATGGGGGCGATCCAAAATGATAGCTAGAACAACATAGGACAGGACACGAATGATTCAAAATGAATCCGCACCGAATAAGTTATGCATCAAGCCAACTATCAGAAATTCAAGATAACACGTGTAAAGAAACTGATTCGTGAGCTTCGTCCTTTGATAAACCGGGGACGTAATGACGGTAGAGCGAGGCTTCAGCCGCGCTCAAGACGACCCTAAAGGGTCGCGCTACATGCTCACGGTAAACGACAAAGGAGAATTCATCCTCTCTAACTACAGTCAGGAGTCCAACAAAACAAATCCCCTCTCACTTGACGGGAGAGGGCTAGGGTAGATACAAACCTGGTACATTGGTAACACTTTAGACCGGGCATATCGGTAACAGGTATAAAGTATAGGCAAAGGAGGGTATTGCCTATGTTTTGGAAGGAGACCTGTGCCATGGACCAGAAGAAGCAGATGATAGGGGACTACTTAAGCGGAGAGTATAGCTTCACTCAGTTGAGTGAGATGTACCAAGTCAGACGGAAGACCATTCACAAATGGATTAGGCGTTATGAGGCAGAAGGGCAGTCAGGACTCGAAGAGCGAACAAGGGCACCCAGAAGCTACCCCAATGCCACGCCGTTGGAGACAGCGAGGGAGATAGTGTCCACAAAATTGAGGCATCAGAAGTGGGGACCGAAGAAGGTAGTAGCCTGGTTAGAAGAACATCGCCCTGAGGAACGATGGCCGGTCGCCAGCACCGCGGGTGAGATTTTAAAAAGGGAAGGGCTGGTGCAATCTCGAAGGAAGAGGCGCAGGACGTCACCCTATACTGAGCGTTTATCAAGTGCACTAGACCTAATAAGGTCTGGAGTGCTGACTTTAAGGGACAATTTAAGACAGGTGATGGAAAGCATTGCTATCCGCTGACGATAACGGATAACAACAGCCGCTATCTATTATGCTGCCAGGGTCTGAGCAGTCCAACTTTCGAACAAAGCAGTCCGTGGTTTGAGAGGATTTTCAAGGGATATGGGTTACCGGAGGCAATTAAAACGGATAACGGGATTCCCTTTGCCTCGGTGGGACTGGGTGGTTTATCGAAATTGTCAGTCTGGTTTCTCAAACTGGGCATCAGACCTGAACGGATAGAGCCGGGGCATCCTGAGCAGAATGGGCGGCATGAGAGAATGCATCGTACCCTGAAAGAGTCAACGGTTAATCCACCCAGGAGGGATATAGAGGAGCAACAGGAGACGTTTGAGGCATTTCAGTATGAATATAACTTTGAGCATCCTCATGAAGCATTGGGACAGAAAACTCCAGCTTCTTTTTACCTCCCATCTCTAAGACCTTATCCTGTCGAGATACCAAAGATAGAATATGCGCATAATGTCGTCGTCAGACAAGTACGCCATAACGGTGAGATAAAGTGGAAGGGGAATTTGATCTACATTTTGGAAGCTCTTGCAGGGGAGCCGGTGGCACTCAAGCAAAAAAGGAAACACCTCTGGGAAATCAGGTTTAGTTTCTATCCTCTGGGTGTTCTCAATGAACTAGTCGGATAAATAGTGCCTTTACCAAGTAAGCAAAAGGGGCAGAAAAGTGTTACCGATGTGCCCGGTTGCACAGAGCATGTAGTGCGACTCTTCAGGGTCGCCTTAAGCGAGGCTAAAGCCTCGCGCTACGATTTGTCTTTGCGAGGAGCAATATCATTGTTCTCCCTTCCCTGGCGGGAGGGATTAACCTCCTTACTTTAGTCCTCCCTCCCCTGGCGGGAGGGAGTTAGAGGGAGGGGGAATCATGTCCAATTCATCAGGGAAGCGCGGCAATCTCTACTCCTCCCCTATGTCTTTGCGAGTCCTTCCAGGGAAGGACGAAGCAATTTCATAATCCCTTGACCTTCTTCTTCACTGTCATTGTGGCAAGAAACTACACAAAATGTCAGATTGTGCAGCTTAAAAAGGTTTCTTTGTTGAGTTCTTCCTTTAGCTTTGATGGTTTAGCTTTGGTAATTGGTGTACCTTTTTAACCTAATATGCTTGTGTATGGGTTGCTCGACCGAGAGACTGAGGTGGTCCCCGAAATTAGGACAGGTTGTTAAGAGTGGGTTCTGCTCCCTAGAATAGTAAAGACAGAACAGGAGGAGCAGGACATGAAACAGAACCGAAGGAGACACAGACCGTCATTTAAAGCCAGGGTAGCCCTGGAAGCATTAAAAGGAGAAGAGACAACAGCCGAACTGGCCAGCCGATTTGAGGT
>JAGHDJ010000053.1 GCA_021159955.1 Dehalococcoidia bacterium | reverse complement strand
GCTAATGGGGGGATTAAAGCCTGACCACAAGACCATTGCTGAGTTCCGCCGCAAGAATAAAGGAGCACTGAAGATGGCTTTAAAACAGTGTGTTCGGCTATGTCTTAAGCTGGACCTGATAGCGGGTAATGTGCTCTTCGTGGATGGCAGTAAGATTCGGGCTAACGCATCAATCAAGAATACCTGGACGACAGAGAAATGCCAGAAGGTACTGGTAAAGGCAGATAAAAGGATAGCAGAAATTATCTCAGCAGCAGAAGCTGTAGACAAAGAAGAGGAGGGTATGCCTTCTCTGGTAATGGTAAGTCAGGAATTGGGAGATGCCAAAGCCATAAAGAAACGGGTAAAAGAGATAATGGCGCAACTGGAGGAAAGCGAGGAGAAGACGCTTAACACCGTAGATAAGGAGTGTACACGGATTAACAGTGTGCAGGGAACAAATGCTGGATACAACACCCAGGTGGTGGTAGATGATAAGAATGGTCTGATAGTTAGTAGTGATGCAGTGAGAACCAACAACGATTTGGGTCAGTTCTCCCAACAGATAGATAAAGCACAGGAGCAATTGGGCAAGAAATGCCAGACTGCGGTAGCTGACTCCGGATATGCTTATACTGATGATTTAGCGAAGGTAGATGAACAAGGGGTACAGGTAATTGTACCAACGCAGCGCTTAGCCTCGCAGAGAGAGATTGGGGAGTTTGATAAACGGAACTTCAGGTATGATACTGAGAAGGACTGCTACATCTGCCCGAAGGGGGAGGTACTGAGATATAGTGGGAGGACGCAGAGAAAGAATGGCAAGATCTATGAGATGGAGAATAGAGGAGCCTGTTTGAAATGCCCGGAGTTTGGCAGGTGTACCACTGCGCAGCGAGGAAGAAAAGTAACAAGGCTGGATAAAGAATCATTACGGGTGAGACTGGAGCAGGAATTTGCCTTAAGTCCGAACAAGGAGATCTACAAGAGAAGGCAGCAAAAGGTAGAACTGGTGTTTGGTCATATCAAGAGGAATTTGGGGGTAACCAGCTTTCTGCTACGTGGTCTGGAAGGTGTCTGCGCTGAGATGAGTGTGCTATCGATATGCTTCAATCTGAGGCGAATGATGACCATACTTGGGACAAGGGGGCTAATTCAGGAACTGCAGAGGGTAATGCCGGCATAATATAGTCAACCATCTACCTTCCCTATGGCCAAAAACTCAGGATATTCTTGGGAATGCCCTATATTGATTGAACCTCTGACAATATTTTGATAGTTGCGACACAGCCTGATTGCGAGGCGTTGTAAGGTAACGAAGCAAACAGCCGAAGCAATCTTGGTGGGATGGAGATGCGGTGAGATTACCACGCTTTGCTGTTGCTTGAATTGGTGGTGTGACTATTGACGTGCTGAATGAGTGCAGCCCCTTGTCACATGAAGGCAGATGCTATTATAATTCATATTAGCTGATAGCTAAAGAAGGACAAGGTTTAAATCTTTTGTCTCAGGAAGATAAATTTACCACTTTCAGGGGAATCATAGCTAGATTGCGTGCTCCCGGTGGCTGTCCGTGGGATAGAAAGCAAACCCATAGCTCTCTTAAACCCCATCTGATAGAAGAATCATATGAGGTGTTGGATGCCATTGACAGCGGTGACAGCCAGAAGTTGTGCGAAGAATTGGGTGATCTTCTATTTCAGATAATGCTTCATTCTCAGATAGCGTCCGAAGCCAATGAGTTTGATATCGAAGATGTCCTGCGTGGGATAAGCGACAAGCTGATTCGCCGCCATCCTCACGTTTTTGGTGATACAGATGTTAAGGATGCTCATGAAGTAATGGTTAACTGGGAACAGTTAAAGAGGAGGGAGCGCGAGGATGGCGAATCTATGCTTGATGGAATACCTTCTCAAATGCCCTCCCTTTCGGCAAGTCAATCTATTCAACGCAAGGTGTCCAGAGTGGGCTTCGATTGGGATGATGTAGAAGGTGTTCTTGAGAAGGTGGGGGAGGAAACAAAGGAGATTCTGGATGCTCCTGACCACGAGGGGAAGGTGGAGGAATTCGGCGACTTGCTCTTTGCATTAGTTAATTTTGCCAGGTGGATGGATATTAATGCCGAAGACGCCTTGAGGCAGGCGAATAAGAAATTTATCCTGCGCTTCAAATATATGGAGAGCTTATGCCGAGAAAGGGGGCTTTCTCTAAACAGTCTTTCTCTGGATGGGATGGAGGATTTGTGGAATGAGTCCAAGCGGGGAACAGGGGATAGATAATATGGTCGGGGCGAGAGGATTTGAACCTCCGACCTCAGCGTCCCGAACGCTGCGCGCTGCCAGGCTGCGCTACGCCCCGTAAGCACCTATTATATATCGTCCGGGCTGCTTAACTCAACTTCTTTTGTGTAGTTCTAAGGCTCTGCCTTGATACCGTCGGTGTTTTAAGGTTATTATGTGGCAATGATAAAATGCTGGTATTGAGATAAGCGGGCATCTTGTTGCCCGTGATTCTTTTATTAAGCTGATGGATTGGAAACTGTGAGTAGAAATTATCGTGGTTCTGAGATTAATACCATTAAACTAATAATAGCGGTAAACGTTATGCTATATGTCGCTACTCTATTTAATCGTGGCTTGCTTTTTGATTTTGGCTTAACTCCCTTAACAGTCTGGGATAAGCCATGGACTATTTTGACCAGCATGTTTGTTCACGCTGGATTATGGCATGTTGCGGCTAATATGTGGACGCTATATTTCTTTGGCACCTACCTGTCTCAACTCATTGGGGAAAGAGATTTTCTCCTTGTTTATTTCCTTGGTGGTATACTGGGTGGCATTTTCTATGCACTTTGGGCTAACCCTCTTACCACGGCTGTTGGCGCATCGGGAGCTATCTTTGCTCTGGGAGGAGCGCTGGCGGTGATGAGGCCCAAGCTATCGGTTTACATATTCCCGATACCCGCGCCTGTTCCTCTCTGGATAGCAATTACAGGAGGATTTGTCTTACTTTCATTTTTCCCAGGAGTAGCTTGGCTGGGTCACTTTGGAGGGTTAGTTTTGGGGCTTGTAATGGGATATTTTTTCAGAAAGAGGGAGCGCAGCAGGCTTCTCTAATTCTGGTAATTTGTCCTATTGTGGGCAGCCAGTACAGTTAGTGGGAATAAATGCGCTAAGATGCTAAAATGGTATTCTATCTTTGTGAGATAGAAGAATTATTGATTTGTTCTACAGTTTAGGAGGTAAGCTAGTGGCGGTCTATGAATATATTTGCCCTAAGTGCGAAAAACGATTTGAAGTGAGGCGTCCAATCAGCAGGGCTGATGAAGCAACTATGTGCCCGAATTGTGGCACTAAGTCCGAAAAGGCAGTTTGCAATTTTGCTGCAAAAGTTCCTATGGTTGTAGATATACAGGGTAAGAAAATATCTATGAGTAGCAAAATATATAGTGACTAATCGGGCAGAAATTCCTATATATATGAAATTTGCAGGGGTGTTATCTGTCCCAGCGGGCTTATCTTGAACGGCTATATTCCCAGTGAATTTTCTGGTCGCTTAGAGCGGTTTAGTGCCTTTTTCAATGCCTGTCTCAGGGAGTGAATCCCAATGAGATCTATGTTTGTTGAGGAATTGTCTTTCAAGCAAGTCTGAGGTACGAGGCACTGGCTGAATCCCATTCTGGATGTTTCCGACAGCCTGCGGTCTAGTTGTGGAACGTGTCTCAACTCCCCGCTCAGTCCTATTTCTCCCACCGCTGCTAGAGAGGAGTCTATCGGCGCGTTGTAAAAACTGGAGGCTATGGCGAGGGCAATGCCGAGGTCTGCGGCAGGTTCACTAACTTTAAGCCCGCCGGTGACGTTGATGATGATGTCTTGATTGGCAAGAGGAATTCCTGCTCTGTTGCTGAGTACGGCAGTTACCAGAATTAATCGGCTGAAGTCAATGCCGTTAGTAGTTCTGCGTGGCAGCCCAAAACTGGTAGTGGTAGTCAGCGCCTGTATTTCCACCATAAGGGGACGGGAGCCCTCAAGGGTAGGTACCACGGCAGAGGCGATGGTGTCTTGAGGACGTTCTGAGAGAAAGACCTTAGACGGATTGTCTAGTTCAATCATTCCCTTGCTCTTCATCTCGAATATTCCCACTTCGTTGGTAGAACCGAAGCGATTCTTTATGCTGCGCAGCAATCTATAGGTGCTAAAATTCTCTCCCTCAAGACAGAGTACTACGTCAACGATGTGTTCCAGAATCTTTGGGCCTGCGATGGTGCCGTCTTTGGTAACGTGTCCTGTAATTAATATTGGGATTCCTGATGTTTTTGCTTTGTGCATCAGTTGCATAGTGCACTCGCGTATTTGCCCCACACTTCCCGGCGCCGAGTCTAATTCGTCCACAGCGACAGTTTGTATGGAGTCTACGACAACCAATGCTGGTGATAACTCTTCCATTCGCTGGAGTATAGCTTCTATGTTGGTTTCGGGTAGGATGTAGAGCCCTTCTCCCGTTATTCCAAGTCTGGTAGCCCTGAGTTTTATTTGCGATGCAGATTCTTCTCCGGATACATAAAGCACTTTCTTGTTGTCTTGGGATATCGTAGATGATATCTGTAATAGCAGTGTGGACTTGCCGATCCCTGGATCGCCGCTTACCAGTACAAGTGAGCCGGGAACTATCCCTCCGCCAAGCACGCGATTAAATTCTTTGGAATGAAGAATTAGGCGAGGTCTTGATTCAATGATGACCTGGTCTAATTCCAAGGCTTCGCCGGCTGGAATTTGCGAGATGGAGCCTCTCTTGGTGGTGCGTACTACTGACTCAATGAAGGTGTTCCATTGGTTGCATTCGGGACAATGTCCCAACCATTTTGGACTTTCTTTGCCACACTGCTGGCAGATGAAGATTGTTTTGGGATGCTGTTTATTCTTTGCCATACCGCTTCCGTGGGTGTTCTCAATGTTTTTTACTTAAGTGCAGTTTAAGGGTGCCGCCTATATTATTGGAGAATTCTCGTCTGTTGATTGCTGGAGTTTTGCGACTATGTCACGCTCGGTTAAGAAGAGGGTGGTATATTTACCGTCCTGGAATAATTCATCTTCCATGGCTACGAGATGAAGGGGTAGATTAGTTTCTACTCCCTCAATGATAAAATCACCGAGGGCATTTTTCATTCGAGATATGGCATCGGCTCTATTTCTATCCCATGTTAGCAATTTTGCTATCAGAGAATCGTAGTAAAATGGCATGGTATATCCAGCATATGCACCACTGTCAACCCTGATGCCGACCCCTTTTGGTGGTTGATATTTTGTTATTTTTTTCGGGGAAGGCATAAAGTTTCTCAGAGGGTCTTCCGCATTGATACGGCACTCTATAGCATGCCCATATATCTGTATGTCGTCTTGTGAGTATGACAGCCTTTCTCCCGCGGCTATCTTTAGTTGTTCTCTAACGATGTCAGTGTTGGTGACAAGCTCAGTTACAGAATGTTCCACCTGAAGGCGAGCATTACATTCATTGAAGTAAACCTCTCCTGTGTCCATAGAGTAAATGAACTCTACTGTCATACAGTTGGTGCTTTTTATCGTTTTGGCAATAGTTGCAGCCATCTTCCCAAGCTTCGTTCTCATTTCTGGGGTGATGGCGGGGGAAGGTGCCTCCTCTATTAGTTTTTGGTATCTTCTTTGAACTGAACATTCGCGTTCGCCCAAGTGAATAACATTTCCATAGTTGTCAGCCAGCACCTGTATCTCTATATGTTTTACCTGAGGAATATATTTCTCAATGTAAACTTCATCCATCCCAAAAGAGGCTTTACCCCTTGCCTTTGCGTACTTTATAGCTTCCTGTAGCTCATCTTTATTATGAGCCACTATCATTCCTATCCCTCCGCCAGCGTCACTTGGCTTAACGATGACAGGATATCCTGTTTTTTCTGCTAGATTAAAAGCTTCATCAGGGTTATCATCGGGGTTGCTGAGTGCTTTGCTGGAGCCCGGGGCAATGGGTATTCCTACTTTTGCTACCATATCGCGGGCTTTGTGCTTGGGTTTTACATTTTGCATTGCCTCAATAGATGGGCCTATGAATGTAATGCCTGCAGATGTGCAGGCTTCGGAGAAGGTACTGTTTTCAGAAAGAAAGCCATATCCAGGATGGATGGCTTCGGCACCCGTTTCTTGAGCCAGTTTTATAATCTTTTCAATGTTTAGATAGCTATCACGAGGATCAGATCCCCCTATGTAGTGAGCTTCGTTAGCATATCCTACAAATAGGGCATCTTTGTCTGCTGTGGAGTAGGGGACAATGGAGTAAACTCCCATCTTATTGCATGATCGTATTATCCTGACGGCAATTTCCCCACGGTTGGCAATTAATATTCTTCTAAACATAATAAATTACTGTGCTTGCTCTAGTGGGCTATGGGAGGAATGGACGTTTGTAAAAACGAACTTATGTTTTTGCTGCCGTATCGGCTGTATTTTTTGAATATATCACAAGCTTGTCCTTGTCCTGACTTACATCTATGTTGACGATATCTCCCATTTGGAATTCTCCACCCAGCCATTTTTCAGATAGTGGGTTCTCTATAACATCTTGTACAAACCGTCGCATAGGCCTGGCGCCGAGATTTTGGTCAAAGCCGTTCTCCACCAGGAAATCTTTGGCTGCGTCGGTGATTTCTAGTTGCAGTTCTTTTTCGGAAAGCTGTTTTTTGATTGTTTCCAGCATAATATCGACTATTTCTCGAACCTGCTCTTTGGTTAATGAGTGGAAGACTACTATACTGTCGATGCGGTTCAGAAACTCTGGGCGGAATGTCTTTTTGACTTCTGCCAGGACCTTATCTTTCATCGATTCATATTCTCTCTGTTGCCCTTTTGCTTCGTCTGCATGGCTGACAAAACCTATAGACGTGCCTTTTCTGATAAGTTCGGCGCCAATGTTGCTGGTCATGATAATAATGCTATTGCGAAAGTTTACCTTGCGGCCTTTGGCGTCAGTCAAATGACCATCGTCAAATATCTGAAGTAGGATATTGGAAACATCAGGGTGGGCTTTTTCTATCTCATCAAGCAGTATGGCGCAGTAAGAATTTCTTCTAACTGCCTCTGTTAATTGTCCGCCTTGATCATACCCCACATATCCGGGAGGTGCTCCCACCAGACGTGCTACAGCGTGACTCTCCATAAACTCAGACATATCTAATCGTATAAGGCTGTCCTCACTGTCAAACATAAATTCAGCCAGTGCCCTTGCGAGTTCTGTTTTGCCAACGCCAGTCGGACCGAGGAACATAAAGACTCCCACCGGATGCCTTAAATCTTTAATGCCAGCTCTAGCTCTCCTGACGGCTTTAGCTATCGCCGTGATAGCTTCATCTTGACCGATGATGCGTTGATGTAAGACTTCTTCCATTTTCAGCAACCGCTTCGATTCATCGCTGGCTAAACGCGTTACTGGAATCTTGGTCCACATGCTTACTACTTCAGCTATGTCTTCTTCGTTGACCACAGGTTTATCTTTGTCCAGTTCTTCTTTCCAGTTCTGCTCTATATCTCTTATTTTCTTGATATGCTTCAGTTCTTTGTCTCTCAACTCGGCAGCTTGCTCGTACTGTTGTGTGTTGATGGCAGTATCTTTATCCTTGCGTATTTTGTTCAATTCCTGCTTCGCATCTTTCAGGACAGATGGGGCGGAACCTCGTTTTATTTGAACGCGAGAAGATGCTTCGTCAATCAGGTCGATTGCTTTGTCAGGCAAGAAACGGTCGGCTATATAT
>JAGHDJ010000077.1 GCA_021159955.1 Dehalococcoidia bacterium | reverse complement strand
CTTCTCTACAGGAGCATTGTAAAAGTTCGTTTTGGACATTATGCTACCTCATTTTAGCGCGCAGATTTTAAATACGACATGAAGTAAATTCTCACCGGAAGAGTATTCTCCAATTCGACCCCCCGGGATTTTTATCTCCAGAACCAGATATTCAAATAGTTAGTGGGTATGCTAACAAATACAGATATGAGCACTTATGGCAAGTAATTACTCAGGGCGGATTTCATTCCTTTCTTACTCAGGGTGAACTCATCTTGGCAGAGTTATATGTTTACTATAAACCTTGGTTTGGACAACTTCAAGCGAAGGAATGCTCCGCTGAGTCTTTTGAGTTTTTCTTATAATCCTAGAAGTTCAGCTGCTCCCCAGTCACACCCATAGAGGTCTCCCAAATGCTCTCTAAACTACATGATACATCCTATATCAATAATTACGTGTCACGCCCCGATTTATCGGGGCGTGTAATCCATCATATTCTTTTGTCAGAGACACTACAATGTATGAAAATACGTGTGTCAGGTGCCGTTCGTGGTGAGCTTGCCGAACCATGAACGGACCTTCGGCAGGCTCAGGCGGGAAAAGCTCTATTCTCGTGAGAATGATGGACTGGTTTTCCTCCTCCTCACCAGATGTATCATTAAGATTCCTATATCGGATGGAGTTACTCCATCAATGCGTGATGCCTGTCCTATGGTAGCTGGATGGAAGTTGTTCAGCTTCTGGCGGGCTTCGTTGCGCAACCCTATTATATCAATGTAATTGATATCAGGGGGCAGCTGCCATTCTTCCATTCGGTGAACTCGTTCTATCTGCCGTTTCTGCTGTTCAATATATCCCTGATATTTAGCTTCGATTTCTACCTGTTCAGCGGTGTCCGACGAGTTCAGAGCAGATGCGCCTGCTCCGAGAGCTAATAAATCCTGGTAGCTTATTTCTGGGCGACGCAGATATTCCAATGCCCTGACGCTGTGATTGTTTTCCTGGCTATCTGATTGTTTGGACAGATTATCATCGTTGTTAGGAATGAAGAATGTCTTTGACAATCGCTCCAGCTCGCGAGCTACGTCCGAGCGTTTGGTTTCTACTGCTTCGTATCGCTCATCAGGGATAAGTCCGAGTTGGTGCCCGATGGGAGTGAGGCGCAAATCGGCATTGTCCTGGCGTAGGATAAGGCGGTATTCTGCGCGGGAGGTAAATAGACGATATGGCTCAGTTAGGTTACAGGTTGTCAGGTCATCAAGCATAACCCCGATGTATCCTTCATCCCTGCGCAGGATGAGGGGTGGCTTTTCTTTAACTTTGAGACTGGCGTTGATGCCGGCGATAAGACCTTGTCCCGCTGCCTCTTCGTATCCCGTGGTGCCGTTGATTTGTCCTGCGAAGAACAGGTTGGGGATTAGCTTTGATTCCAGTGTCACTCCTATCTGATTGGATGGCACGTAATCGTATTCAATAGCGTAGCCTACTCTCACCATTTCTGACTTTTCCAGTGCGGGGATAGAGTGCATCATATCCAGCTGTACTTCTTCTGGAAGACTGGTATTTGCACCTTGCACATAGACTTCACCTGTTTGCCACCCCTCTGGCTCCAGAAACAATGGATGAGCTTCTTTGTCGGCGAATTTCACTATCTTGTCTTCTATCGAGGGGCAATATCTGGGACCGATTCCTTGAATCATTCCGGTGAACAGTGGGGCACGGTGCAGATTATTGCGGATGATATCGTGTGTTTTGTTATTAGTGTAGATGAGATAACAGGGTAGTTGGGGGTGCCACGGAGTGGGTGGTCCTGGGGGATATGCTGGATTTGGCTCTGGAAAATGAGCGTTATTTATATGTCTTTTCTCGAAGCTGAAATGTAGAGGAATATCACTTCCCGGCTGCATCACAGCCTTGCTAAAATCTATGGTTCTGGCATCCAGTCTGGGAGGGGTGCCTGTTTTGAGTCTTCCTAGGGTAAAGCCGAGCTTCATCAAACTCTGGGATAGCCCGTAAGCGGCGAATTCGCCAGCTCGCCCTGCAGGATAGCTCTTGTCACCCACTATCACCTTTCCTGCCAGTGATGTGCCTGTGGTGAGCACCACACATCTTCCGTGATAGAGCCAGTCGGTGCTGGTTCTAACCCTCAGTTCTTTTCCATCGCTGTCTATCACTAACTCTTCGACCAGTGCCTGCTTTAGGTCCAGATTAGCCTGTTGTTCAAGGGTGTATTTCATTGAGAGGCCGTAAAGTTTCTTATCCGCCTGAGCGCGGAGCGCTTGTACTGCGGGGCCTTTACCCGTATTGAGCATCCGTATCTGGATAAATGTTTTGTCTATGTTACGTGCCATCTCTCCGCCGAGAGCATCTATTTCGCGGACGAGATGCCCCTTTGCGGGACCACCGATAGAGGGGTTGCAGGGCATCAGTGCCACATTATCCAGATTTATGGTGAGCAGGAGGGTCTTGCAACCCATTCGGGAAGAGGCTAGTGCGGCTTCACAACCGGCATGTCCTGCTCCGATAACGATTACGTCATACATGGGATATGAGCTATGTCCTTCTAATAAGTCTAAAAATTTCCCTGATGCCCGGTTGTTTACCATACATTAGCAGGAATGTTCGTAATACTTTCGCTGCCAGCATCATGGCAAGTATCACTGATGTTACCAGTATGGCTATGCTTACACCAAGTTCCCAGGTGGGAATCTCGCTAAGTCCCAGCCTTAGCATTACCATCACTGGTGAGGTTACGGGGATGAAAGTAAACACTTTTGCTACTACGTGATCTGGGTTTGAAATGATTAAACTTGATATCCACAGCGGTACTGCCCCGCTCATATTGACCAGAGCCGCAATTTGAGTGTTTTCTCTGCTGGTTGCTATAGCTCCTATAGTTGCCATTATTGTGGCAAACAGGAGGTAGCCCAGAATGAAGTACACAATGCCTAATATCAGGAATTCGGTGGAGATAGATATCGAGTTCATAATGCCGCCGATTTGACTTGAGGCGAGTGGGATAATTGCCATGGCGGAAGTAAGCCAGATTATCATCTGGAGGAGCCCTGCAGCTCCCAGAGCTACTATTTTGCCCGTTAATAACTGACGTGGCGACACGGAGGAGAGCAATATCTCCATTACGCGGTTCTCCTTCTCTTCAGCTAAACCTTGTAACAGATATCCTGAAGAGTTGAAGATGGAAATCACGAGTAATATGGCAAAGACGAACGGAGCGACGAAGGCACCGAATCCCCCCTGGTCAGTAGCGGGTTGACCAAATTCATCCAGGCGAGTGGTTTGGATACCTCTTATAGGAGTTTCTGCTCTCTTTAGTATCTCTGGTTCCACCTCTTCAGCAAGCAAGGAGTTCAATAAGACACTGCGCAGGAGACCCCATGTTTTTGAGGACATCTCCAATTCTTTTTTTGTGGTGTATCTGATGATATTTCCGCTATCAATATAATCTGGAGGGATGATGATGTATTCTTCAATTGTTTCTTCGAGTAATGCTGCCTTCGCTGCTTCCCTATTATGATAGGGTATGAGTGATATTTCCTCCCACTCTATTAGTTCATTCAACTTATCTGTTTCGTCTACATAGCCAACTTTTATCATTTCTCTTGGGTCCGATGGACCGTGTTCTATGTCCTGAACGATGGTGTATCCCAGAATACCTGCCAGAGCAAGGAGGGGGAAAATGATGGTCATTATGATAAAGGCTTTTCTCTTTATCATCTGGAGGAATTCATGTTTTAGTATGAGGAGTGTTTTATCCATTGCCTTGCTCTACGACTCTGATAAATATCTCATTGAGTGCGGGAGTGGAAACCTCAAATCGGTTTAGATGAATGCCGCTTTTTATCAACTCTTCCAGAATCATTTGGGGTGTATATTCTTTGTCCAGGAATAGTTCTGTGTATTTCCCATGATTGCTTTGCCTGATTATACCTTTGATGTCGCCTGAGATATTTTCAGATTCTATGAGTAAAGAATTGTCCCTGTATCGCGATTTAATCTCGGTCAGTTCTCCATAGAGCACGGTGCGTCCCTCATTGAGCATCAGGATGCGGTCACACAGACTCTCTACTTGATTCATCATATGGGTGCTGAGAATAATGCCTTTATCATTTTCTCGGAGTTCAAGAACAATCCCTTTGACCAATTCGGTATTTACCGGATCCAGTCCGCTGAATGGCTCATCTAGAATTACTAATTGTGGATTGTGAACAACAGTTGTCAGGACTTGTATCAGTTGCCCCATGCCTTTGCTCAAT
>JAGHDJ010000083.1 GCA_021159955.1 Dehalococcoidia bacterium | reverse complement strand
CAGGAGAACTACGGTGATCACCGAGAGAAAATCAATATTCCATATGGCGGTTACGTTAGTGCTCATGTTGGCAGTGGCACTGGTGTTCGTGACGCCAGTGCTTGCGGCAGAGACAGTAACACTTACCGCACCCAGCGACGATGCATGGATAAAGCAGCATCATCCTGATTCCAACTTCAATGGGACACAAATGGATGTCACCCACAGCCTCCTTCTCCCCACCCTTGAGACAGAATTACAGGCAGCAGAATGCTGCCGTGGTGACCGCGATGGCATAGTAATGTTCGACCTGTCCTCAATTCCAGCAGGTGCCACCGTCACGCAGGCAGTATTGAAGCTCTACGTAAAAGACATAGCTGCTCTTCTTGCTCCTCTTACAATCATAAACGGTGCTCACCGTGTTCTGGCGGACTGGGATGAGGGCTCGACAACCTGGAACAACCCGGGGTCCACACCAGATGTACACTATGCCAATACCCCCACTGACACCGTAACTATGCACGGCGGGACAGGGGATGAAAATCAGTTCCACGAGTGGATAGTGACCGACGATGTCTCTGCCTTTGTCAGCCACACTGCTGAGAACTACGGATGGCGAATAAGATATGAAGGTGGAACCGCTTTACAAGGCAAGACCGTCAGCTACTGCACTAAGGAAGCTACCGGAACCAAGTGCTGCCCACATCCATGTCAAGCTGCCCAACTGGTAGTTACTTATGTTGAGACTCCCGCTCCCGAGTTCCCCACGATAATAGCTGCCATCGGAGCTATGGGACTTAGCGGAATGACATACTTCATTATCAGGAAAAGACTTCATCTAAATATGTCTTAACACTGCACCTGCCATAGGGACTGTTTAACGGCATCCTGAGAAAACCATCGTGTTTAAATATGTTGCTCATCTCACCATCATACATATTCATTCAGGTCTACTAACATCCCCAAAGGGGCTCCCCCAACCACTACCAAAGATTTCTATCAGCTAACCGACTCCAATATTGAGATATCATATTTAGACCAAGCTCTGCTGGAATGGCAAGAAACCCACAACGACAACCAGACACACGAAGTGCCAGGATATCTAACACCAAAGGATTTCCTGTTCAATTCTTCCACGGAAGGACTTTCTCCTTCATGGGTGACATTTTCGCAGAACAGTTACATGGTGACAAGATTGTAGAACTTCAACAATAACCAGCACAAAAACTTGACAATCATCCCAAATTTGCTTATAATTCACCTTAAGTAATATAAGGCGTGGTGTGTGTGGTTGCATGCTATCGGGTATGTTATGTCAATAGAGAGGTGTGGAAGTGATTAGAAAAGCTAAGTTAATACCAAATGCTTTACTAGCTTTCATTGTGATAATGGCTACTATGCTATTGTTGCCTGCTTCTGCATTGGCAGATCAGGATACCTTCTACAGCGAAGCTGGTCTTGATGGCCGACTGAGATACGACGGCCCAGATTACAATTCCGACACTGCATATACCTATTGTGCTGCAGGCACACAGCCAAAACCCTATACCTTCAGAGCCTACTTTAGTTTTGATACCTCCAGTCTCCCCGACGGGGCTACCGTTACCGCAGCTAAACTATACCTTAAGACACATACAGATCAATCGATCGACTATGACTTCAACGATGAGGTTTACCGCGTTGATTATGGAAGCAGCTTGGATGCCACCGTTACCGAGTGGAATCTATACTCCAGCGGAACCAACGAGGGTAATATCCTTAGCACCGCCAGCTATGTAGACGAGACCTACTTTAATATCGATGTAACTGCCGCCGAAATCAACAAGACCGGCAGAACACAATACTGTGTGAAGTCAAGTGATGAAACTATAGGAGGCAGCAATGCCTATATAGCTTGGTACTCTGCGGATGAAGGGGGAACGTCCTCGGATCCTTATCTCGTGGTGACTTACACCCTGAGTAGTGCGCCTGAGTTCCCCACCACATTCGCTGCCATCGGGGCGATAGGACTCAGTGGACTAACATACTTCATTATCAGGAGAAGAACGAGCCAGGATGTAGCCTAATATCACACTTGCCGCAGGCATTATATCCAAGAGAAGTTACCCTTTGTAGTTTCAGCCATAAAGGGTATTCTTTTTACCCCACCTCGCCATCAGGGGAGGATAGATTGCTTCGCCCTTCCCTGGAAAGATACCCCTCGCAATCCATCATGCCAACTACTATTGGCACCACGGACAGTGATAATGCTTTTCTCAATAACAAGCTGTAGCGCGAGGCTTTAGCCTCGCTCAAGGCGACCCTGAAGGGGTCGCGCTACTACATGGTTCTTGCTACCTGTAGAGGAAGGGCTTGTCCCTTCCCGCCTATCTCCATAGGAGACCACAAGGGTCTCCCCTACATCACCATTTTCGTAGCAATGACATTGAAGATGGTCTCACGGATTAAGGTGCTGCCCGGATTGAGAAGTGTAGGTTATGTAACATCTGTTGATTCCTGTTCTTTTCGCAACCACCTGGTGCCCCACTTCCCTGCCTGTTTCAAGTATATGAACGCGAATAGAGCATACCACAAGGGGAAGATAAAGTAGGAGATGACAAGATGCATATCCTCCAGGGCATATATCCCCCGGTAGTACCCGGTTAGCAGCACTATCAACACCCGCAGGGCATTCAACAGCCAGGTTCCCGCAGTCCCGATAAGAAACATCTGAACTGCTTTTTTAAATGGCAAAGTAATATCCAGCATCATCAGGACAAATAGAGGGAAAAATATCCCCAGAGTGGAAAGTCCCGAGCAGCCAGCGTTCACTGTCACTGAGATATCAAGTCCGGATAAACTGGGGAAGCGTACTATCTGCTCACTTACCGTTACCGACACACCTGTTATCCCGGTCATAACCCCGGTTACCATCCACGCTGTAGCATCAGCCAGTTGCTGCCCAAAGAGATTGTTCGCCCACGGAGAAAAAGTAAGGCCAAAACCATATATACCAAGAAGTATCGCCGGCACCACTACCTCCCTGCCGAAGAATATGGCAAAGATGCCAAGCCACGATAACAGCACGGCAAATGTAGTAAACTGGTCATGGCAGGGCAGGACTACAGATATTCCAACAAGGGCACAGCCCAGTATGACAAAAGGCGGAGCAAGCCTGCCGCAGCTTATTCTAGCTGCTAATTCTCTATGGTTAAATATCACCCACAGCAAACAGAAACCCAGCACCCCCCAGTGGTATACTCCATACTGCTCGAGGGTCTGACCATGCGAGGATACCAGGACACTGATATACTCCCGAAATTCCCCGAAGTATGGGATGGAGAACCCCAGAGATATCACGAACCACAGCGCCAGCCTCCTTTTTAAAGACATATTTATTCTACCCACTCTGCTCCCACACTGAGAAATTACCACTCACCTCTTGACCGCAACGGTACACCGTCACTTCTTCCCAAAATACAAGTGCTACTTCTCCACTTAACCATTAATTGATTAAGTTGGAACCTCTCTCCTACGCAAAATTTTGTCTTCTCTTCCGCCGGAGCAGCAAAATCACAACTGTTGCAGCAACGACCAGTCCGCCAAACAGAAACCATACAAATATAGGAATGCCAAGCTTAATGCCTGCTCTGCCAAGCGTAACCTCCAGCATCGTATCGTCTGAGAGATTGACATACTCTACACCATCAGGTAGTCTTCCTTAGACATCTCGACCCGATACTGACCACCGGACAGACTGAAGTTTGCCTCCCCATATGCACCGGTATATCCCGAGCAGTACAGGACATCTTCCTTATAAACCTTAACAAACGCACCTATGAGTGGTTCGCTCTGCTTACCTTTCACCTTAATCTCAAGGGCTGTTTCCACCGAAGCGTCATCATATACACTCCTGAATTCAAGCGCCCCCCCATCCAGCATCATCATAACAATCTGGAATACCCCTGTGCAGCTATCCCAGCCTGCCGGAGTCGGTTTGCCAATCAGGCTTTCTGCCAGCTCATATGTCTCGTTCTGCATTTCTAATAGATAAGTCTCTGAATGAGGGATAAACCCCGAATCGTCCTGCACACGCTTGAGGTATTCCAGGCTAAGCCTTGCCGAGCTTGTTCCACCAACATACTCCATATCATTAAGAAATGTCCTTATGTAGCTAAAATAGCCGGACGTCTGGGACAAACGTTTCTGGGCAGGGTGACTCCGCTCCCACATAAAATCATCGCGCATCTCTCCCCGCGTGCGCCACCAGACAGAGTTCTGTACCATACCATAACTTGCCATCCTTTCACCTTAATCTCAAGGGCTGTTTCCACCGAAGCGTCATCATATACACTCCTGAATTCAAGCGCCCCCCCATCCAGCATCATCATAACAATCTGGAAT
>JAGHDJ010000085.1 GCA_021159955.1 Dehalococcoidia bacterium | reverse complement strand
CATTACTGTAGTTAAATCGGCACTCTCAGAAGGTGCACTGATAATAACCTTAGATGCTCCTGCCTCCAGATGCTTTGCCGCATCTTCCCGCCTTCTAAAAAGACCGGTACACTCTAAAACAACATCAACACCGAGAGCCTCCCAGGGGAGTTTTGCAGGATCCCTTTCACTTAAAACGGTTAATCTTTGCGTTCCCAGTTGAAGGTAGTCTGCACCAGATTCAACGGGAAATGAAGCCCTCCCATGCACGGAGTCATAACGAATCAAATAGGCAAGTTCGTCTAACGGAATTAGATCGTTAACGGCTACAATTTCGATGTTATCAGGGGGGTTAGATAAGTAATAGCGTAAAATCAATCGGCCAATGCGTCCCAAACCGTTAATGGCTACTTTCTTCATTGGTATTATCTCCCTTTCAGCTTCAAATTAGCTTTAATTGTTCTCTGCCGTTGGATGTTCTCCTGCATTGAGTAGTGTGGTTATTCTATGAGGATTATACCCTGTCTGGCAAGGGGGTTGGGGTTTAATAGCACTTTGGGAAGGAAAATTACTTGTGGGTGACACTCTCTTGCGATTATAATTGTAAACAAGGGCAATTTGCCAGAGGTTGGCTTCATGTGCCTTGGCGGTAGTTGACCAATTAGCCACAATGTTAAGGTGATTTGGACTTATCTGGCTGACCGTTTTCTCCGTTCTATGATGGCATAGACTATGCTACCCACGCCTCCCACCAGAAAGGTGGCTGGACACAGGAAAACAGCAATGATGAAGAATACCACATGAAAGGCTTCCATCAAATGGCTTAATGCGGCAATGTGGTTAGTAAGCATTGTCAGGGCGTAAAAAGCATTGTGTAGAAAAACGAAGACAAAGAACCCGACCACGGAGGCCGCCACGAGAATTAAGAACCTCCTTGTTTTTCTCCAGGTGCGTGTTGCTGCTACAGCCAGAACGACGGCTGCCAGATAGCATAGTACTATACCTGGAATGTTATCACTAACCCCGACGATAATAGCGCTGATTACCAGAGCGCAAAATACCCCTGCCAGTACAAGAACTTCTTTTCGCTTTCTCTTGCCTTGGGCGCTCTCTTCAAAAGTGAAGAATTCCCTAACGCATGTTATCACCGTTAGCCAGGACTTATTCAAGAAAAGACTCTTCTTCATTTCATCTCTTTCTGTCCAATCTTTTCGATAATCAAGCATACCATATTGAGGGCAGGAGCACATATGGACCTAGATGTTATAGCGAACTTCTAGAAAGTGGTCTAATTCGCCTGTTTAACATTTCATCGGAATGTTAATCTTACCAGCCTCATTAAACAGTTAGATTAAATGTGCAAGGCTGGTTGAGCTTCTGGATTTTTGCTCCGGCGAAGCAATTTCAAAATAATTCCCCTTTCTCTAACTCCCTCCTGTCAGGGGAGGGAGGAGATGTAAGAGATTGCCACGTCCTTCCCTGGAAGGACTCGCAATGACATAGGGAAAAAGTTATTCGCAATGAGACAAATCGTAGCGCGAGGCTTTAGCCTCGCTTAAGGCGACCCTAAAGGGTCGCGCTACATGCCCATGGTAAATGTATCAAGAGATTGCCGCGCTTCCCTGATGAATTGGACATGATTCCCTCTCCCGTCAAGGGAGAGGGGAGAGATTGCTACGCTGCCCCTTCGCTGCACTCAGGGCTTCGGCTCACCGCAATGACGTAAGGGAAAAAGGCTGGCAATGACGAAGGAACTTACGCATTTGAATTTGTTATGCGTCTGGCGAGGAGTATGCTCTTACTCTTACCTCCGCTGGGACCCTGCGGCCAGGACTGCCTCCTCTTGCTACAGCAACTCCAACATTCTCTCCAACTGCTTCGGTTATCTCCGCAACATTTCTATCCGAAAATCCAGGGCAGAGCAGGACTGAATGAATGCCTTCTTCTTTAACGAGCTTTTTGCACTCTTTAACTGCTTGAGCTTGATTTTTGACCACTACTGAAAAGAGTTTGTATGTGGATGTTTCTATTAGATTTCTATCCTTCTCTGGCTCTGCATCTGAGGCATGAGCAAGGAAGACTGCTTTGAATGCCATATTCATTACCCTCCTAAGGTAATTCCTGTGGATAATTGCTTTCACAGCCTATGATTGTGATATGTGAATGTCAAGCTATCGGTGTGCAATGACATAGGCTTTACGCATTCGGGTTTGCCACGCGTCCCACGAAGAGCACTGCGTCGGTCTCGATGTCGCGAATGAGGAAGGTAAGTAGGAGGCGAGGTCTGTGTGGCAAGTGTTGATAGAAAAGCCCAGAAAGAATAAGAGTGGCAATTAACGCCCTCTCACCTATTTATCCATATTTTAGTTTTGCATATAGAAGTGGGGAAATGAGAACTGCTCCTGTTGCATTCCAAACAATAACTGGAGTGAGATTGAGGTAAATTCCGTAGGCTAACCAGCAGAACATACCCAGCAAAAGCATTATAGTAAAAAGCCTACTTATCTCACGGGCGCTTTTTAATTTGGAGACGCGAATCAGTTGCGGAATCATACCACATGTTACTAGTGCCCCAGCGACTAAACCCAAGGATTATTCTAACTGCAAGATTGAATCTCCTCTTGGTGTTTGATTGGATTGATTATAGCAGTATGTGATAAATCTTTCTCGCCAAGATGAATGTTGCCCCGCCACTTGATCTGAAGAACCTTGGCAGGCAACAAGTCGCTTTAGTGGTTGATATTTTTTGCTATCTGTATTCCCATTAACCTAACGCCATTTTCGGTTTTCATGCAGACTGTTGCTGGTTCGGTGATGAGGCACTGTTTCTCCTTGAGGACTACTGTCTCTGAGTTTACCGTAACTCTTACCTCGCCATCCAAGACATAGAACACAACGTGTTCCGCCATCTCGCATAGGGGAATCTCCCCACCCGGTGGTAGCTCTATGATCCTGGTTTTAAACTCCTCGGCTTGGTAAAAGACATTCTTTTCTCTCTGCTCGTAAGGCCGTGTCATCATTTCATTAAGGTCAAACACCTTCATTTTTCTACCTCCTGTGAAACACCTATTCGCTTGTTGTCAGTCCACTCAATGAGTCTTTCTATAAAAATACCCATAAGAGCAACAAAGATAATAGTTAATATAAGCCGCGCTGTCATAAACTTAAGCCCCAAAAATTGAAGCTCGACGAGCTCCTGTGGTATTTTGATGCAGGCCCATGCGGAAAGAAAGATAACTATGTTGGAAACCTTGGCGCCTTTCTTTAGTAGCGTCAAGGCAAGGGGAAAAGCAACATAAAGTGGACCCGTCGGCAAGGCACCAAAGAATATGGCAAGTAGAATTCCTTTGATTCCTGAAGTCTTCCCCATGTATTTAACTACCTGCTCTTTTGAGACAAACATGCTAAAGAGCCCCATGATAACTATCACTGCCGGTAGTATGAAGACCATCTCGAGGAAGTAATTCCACGCCGTTGTAGTAGCAGCCTCTTGCTTGTCTGGGAAAACCAGTAGGAGAATAATGGCAATGACCAAAACGATGGCAAATATAACATAGCCCTTTACGATATCCCTGCGCATTTTCTTCTTTTCCTCAGTTTTCTGAGTAGCCCTCATATTCATAAAATAGCCTCCATGGTAAGCGCTATGGCAATGGCAATGATGAAGCTGAGTCCGTTGCGGAGAAAGGCAAATTTTTTACCTAACACTTTTATCTCCAGGGGTAGTGTTGCCAATCCAACCATTGTTAGTGTCGTTATGAAAGCAGTGACAGAGGCCACTCCCGCTCCACTTTGCAGGAGAGATGCTGCCAGTGGAAACGATAACAATGCAGGGATGTACAGGACTGCACCCAGCACCGCAATGGCCAGCAGTCCACCGAATCCGGACTGGTCGCCGATAAACCGGGAAATTTGGTCTGGCGGTGCGAAGGCCAGCAGCAAGCTGATGACAACGATAATGATTAGGACGGTGGGTAGAATCCGAACGAACGATTTGATGGCAACCATTAAAGACTGCTTAGCCTTAGTCCTATTCTTAACAAGAGCAAAGGAGAAGCAGCCGAGAGTAAACAGGTTTATGACGATAACGGTTGTACTCATAGATAACCCCCTTTTTAAAGTATTTCACCCAAAGCATGACTCGTAGGTTTCCAGAAATCGACCCAGCCTCGCTCTGTTGCTGCGAATATGACCTACCCAAGAGTGCAGATATTCAATTCCATCAGCGGTAACTTCGTAAACACGACGCGCCGGACCGCGTCCTTCCATGTCCCAAGATGACTTAACCAGTCCATCTTCTTCAAACTGGCGCAAGGTGCGATAGAGAAAGCCTGGGTCAATGCCGCGGGTATCCTCATTTTGATTCAGCTTATCCAGCAGTTGATAGCCATGTGCTGATTCTTCCGAAAGGAGCAGCAGCAGCCAAGGCTGAATGAAGCCCAGCATCCTGCCAGATGGTGGGCCGCAGCGGGAATGTTTGTTGTCTCTGCTGTGATGCAGATTGCGCATATGAACCTCCTAGAAAAGAGCTTGCCTCATCTATATGACTAACTCATATATTAGAACAAAGACTTTACCATGTCAAATTTTGTTTCTTGGGAAAGAAAATTTGGGCAGGGGTAACCTCCCGAAAGTTGGTGTCATTGCACAAAACGCTAGATTGTGTGACTAATGCAACAAAACAAGCAAATGCGACCCTAACCATACAATTTGTCAACTTGTTTGGAGGATAGTGCCAGGAACATAAGCTTGGCTCGCAAAAATCTGCGTGAAATTGACAGGCGTTAATCCCCATAATACATTTTAGACAGATATAGCATTTTCAACGAAAGTGTCGAATGGCATAAAGACAATCTGCGACTGGATTACAGAAAACCGCGACGAGTTAGAAGCCGGTGCCGGGTTCTAGCAACTGATAAATTGTTAAATTAGGAGGCAAGTATGAGCAACATTGATACAGAACAGATATCACCACGAACAGTGGTCTTCCCACGCATATTAAAGCCCACTGATGTTCGCTTTTATAGCTTTAGATGTTGCTATCCCATAGGCCTGCCATCAAATCTATCCCTTAGACGGGATAACATTCTTATCCCTGTTTTTCTTCAGCTTATTAGCTGGTCTGTTATTTGGTTGGCGAGTTGGTTTACTGGTAGGATTTATCAGCCCATTGATAAGCTTTGCTGTCTCGGGAATGTCTCTTCTTTAGCGACTACCTCTAATAGTCACTGAGAACTCTATTTTCGGGCTATCGGTAGGTCTTTTACAGGAAAGGTTCAAACTCAACGTAATATGATCACTCATCGGAGCAATGATTGCTGGATGCATGGCTTTGATTTTAGCAACACTGGCATTTCACCTGGGGGAAGTTAGTCCCTTTATCTGGGTCTGGCAAACAATTGAACGAGGATGGACAGGAATAGTAATTCAGTTGGTTTGTCTTCCTCTTATCCTCGTAGCGTTAAACAATTGGCTTTCCAGCAGAAATGACAAAAAGCAAATGCAAAAAGCTGATTCCCTATAGGGGAAAATAGCTTCAATGACATAGGCTTTACGCATTCGGGTTTGATACTCGTCCGATGAAGAGTACTGCGTCGGTCTCAATGTCGCGAATGAGGAAGATGAACGGGTGGTCGAGGGTGACTTCAACTGCTTCGCCTGGCATTGCCTTTACCATCATTACCACCGCGGTGGCAGCTGCTGCCTCTGTTCCGGCTTCGTCTACGGAGACAAATGCCTTGTGAACTACGTCTGCTATGAACAGGTCTCTGCTGCTGGTCATTCCCGAGAAATCCGCATTGTATGAGAAGGCAACAGGCATACCCATCTCTGCCAGCGCCTTTTTTAAGCCGAAGCTGGATTCAAATTCGAATTTGGGCATCGTCAGGGCAATTCGCTTGTGTTGCAGTTCTGTGATGATTTTATTTATCTGCTGAGCGTTCATCGCGGATTCGAATGCCTCGAATTGGTCAGCCTGAGGCAGGAGGATTACCATTGAGAGTTCACCGCCATCGTAGGGCAGTTCGACTGCCTGATAGCTGTCGCCCACGGTGTAGCCGAAGGAGTCCGTCTGCTTCATCATCGGCACGGTAACTTCGCTTCCGTCAAGCAGGTGGAATGTGCCGTCCGCAGTTGCCCTTTCCTCAAATGGGGATTCCCAGGCTGCGTTGAAGTAGATGGCATTGGTTAGAACGAGACGGGTTAGTGAGTTAATGAGTCCCTGCGGGATGAGGTCTTCAATGCGAGCTTCTGTCTGGTCGCTGACCCAGTCGTTGATGGTGATGCGTGATTCCTCCGGGGCGTTTATAAAATCGAGAATCCTGAGTCCTGCTCCGTAGTTTTCCGCCAACAGGTCGAGGTATTCGGAGAGGAATTCATAGTCTTCCTGTCCCCAGATGGCATTGACGATGTTTAAGCGGAAGCCTTCTTCGTCTTTGCCCTGAGCACCCTCTCCGCGCTGGTTTAATTCCCCGTCCAGTCCATTGAATGCCGGGTGCAGGTCGCTCTGTGAAAGTATGAAGCGGAGGGTTTTAGCCATCTGCTGTTCGGTCTCGCCGCGGGCTCCACCGTATGTCATTGCCAGAGCCAGAGAGATGCTGTAAGGCGAGTAGAACAGGTTTCCCTCCTCTCCTTTGAGTGCCTGGTAGAGGTCAAAGGCGAAGGCGCTGTTTCCCTCGACAAGGGTGGGCATATCGCCTTCAGGGATATTCGGTGAGGTTATCCGCTGTTTATCTGACTGCAATACCTCGCTGGATGATACCGGTTGAGCGCAGGCTGTCACACTTAGCATTATAACTGTTGCCATTACTGCCAGAAGTACCCTTTTCATCTCCACTGCCTCCGTGTACTGTTTTTAGTAAACGAGTAAACGCCAGTTTCCTTTGCTCTATTATGAAAGACGGAATTAGTTGTGTTTTTGCTCACCTCTCCTGAGCGGGATTATCCTTTTCTGCCTGGTGTCTGTCAATAGGGTGTGGCTTGCTTAAAAGATGGTTGTTTATATCCTTTGGTGCGGTTATAATTGCTGGCAAAAGGCAAACAATTGTGAGGTAGATAAAATGAAGAAGAAATTAAACATTTTCTTGGTAGCACTGTTGGGGTTGACGCTGCTTATTGGCGCTGTCGGATGCAGTGAAGTGGAAGACCTTATGGAACAAGCGGAGGAATACCAGCAGAAGGCGGAGGAACTAAAGGAAAATGTAGATGAAATCAAGGGGGTAGTGGATGGTGTGAAAGAAGGGGTGGAAGGTATAGTGCCCACATCTACACCTGACACTACCAATAATTCATCAACGCCGAGCGGTTCCATTGCAATGAACCTCGAATCGTGGATTAAGGTGAATGAAGGGGAGTGGGAAGAGACTGCTGATGGAGTCAAGGTATATGGTGCCGGTTATCGCTTTCCTCATCAGGGCTTACAATCGAAAGTGCACTACAACTTCATAAATTCCGAGACGTTTATCAAGTGGAAGGCAAATGGTGGTTCCGGCGCATACTCGGCTTTCTGGGTGTTCCTTATGAGCGATTATGACCCGGTGGCGGCTACTAACAGCGGCAGCGTGAGCGGCGGATACTTTACCACAGACCACTCATGGAAGAATTCGACTGTCATTACTGAAGATGTCTGGTACTACACGCGAATCGCAGTTAATGCCGACAGCACTTACACAGCAGTAACCTCTACTGGAGATTATGACACTGAGGGTGGGTCTCCGATTTACACCGGCTCGGGGACATATGAAAATGCGGATAACGGAAACATCGTGGTGGTTTTCAATGATAATTATGGTGGTACGGAGACGTATGTAGTCGTTGGAGAAGCCAGGACGAATGCTTCCCCTGTTACTGCAACATCTGCACCGACGCCAACGCCTTCTGCCAACTGTGTTCATATTACCGACAGCATTGCCGGAACTCACCAGCCGTCAGGGGTATTCTTTACAAATACGGTTACATTAGATGTGCCGGAGCAGTTCGACCGCATAGTTATGGCGCAGAATTGTGATGGGGTAAAGGCAATTGGAATTGATGATGAAGCCAGAGTAACGGTCACTTCCCCTTCGGGTCATCAACAGGTTGGGACTATCAATAAAAACGGTTCCTCTGGCCAATTTATAGGCGAACAGTGGGTATTGTCTAATGTGATAGACTTTGAGCCTGGCTTGAATCAGATTGCGGTTGAGTTAGTTAACGTTTTTGCTCCTCCAGGCAGCAATGCGAGCAGCTCTTCGATTTATATCGTGGTGCTTTCATCAACGCCTGCTACGACTGCTGCTCCAGAGTCCACTCCAACAGTTGATTCTGGTGAAAAGGTAGTCTTGGTCTGGCTTCAAGATGGCGTTAGAAATGCCACTATGAACGGTATCCTACTGGAGAAGGGAAAGGATAACGAGGTTGAAATCAACTATGGAGAGGGAGAGACGTGTACTATCTACTTTGAATACACCGACGAATGGGGTCGGGAGCAGGAAACCACGCTGGAATTAGATGCTTACTATGACTACTTCATTCTTTTAAACCGCGGGGGCTGGAGTTCTAACAAATATCGGGACGCGTACGAGAGTGAAAAGACAGCCCTTATCGGATGAGAGTAACAAAGATGGCTGATATCCAATTCTAGTAGATTGAGTTGAATAACGAGACTGACGAGATGTAGTGATCTGATTATTATCGAGGCACTATAATATAAAGATGTTATTGGTAATGGGGGGGGTAGCGAGATAGTTGACAGTCCCCCACCCCACCGAGATTGCCGAGTCCTTCCCCGGAAGGACTCGGCAATGACAAGAAAGAGAAATAAACGTTGGTGCTGTATTTTGTTCCCTCTCCCTCTAACTCCCTCCCGCCAAGGGAGGGAGGACTAAAGAAGGAGACTAACTCCCTTCCGCCAGGGGAGGGAGGATTATTGTTTGGAGATTGATTTGTCTCTATGGAACTCTCCGATGATGTTTTGTTCATCGGAGTCCTGCTAAAGCTGGACGCAATGACAGAAGGGAACTCACCCTCTCTGGCCGGCGCGATCAGGAGTCCGATAAACCGAACACCCTAGCCCTCTCCCGTCAAGGGAGAGGGGATAT
>JAGHDJ010000059.1 GCA_021159955.1 Dehalococcoidia bacterium | reverse complement strand
TCCAGAGGGGTGGGTTATGAGTGGAGAGGGGGCGATATCCCTGCTGACGGATACTGAGTTATTTGGTTTTTCCAAACTGAGTCACCGCTCGGCGAAGCGAATTGCGAAACGTGGAATAACGCTGTCAGAATTCTCTGTCGGTGATTATGTGGTGCATATTGACCATGGCATTGGACGGGTTATCGGCGTGACTATGATGCCTGCCGATGGTGGAGAGCGGGAATATATCGCACTGGAATATGCCGCTGGAGGCAAGCTCTATGTTCCCGTTGACCAGCTTGGCCGTATCAGCCGTTACATTGGCTCTGGTGATGGCATACCTGCCGTGACACGTCTGGGCACCCAGGAGTGGAAGCGCATCAGGCGCAGGGCGAAGGAGTCAGCCGAAGCTATGGCACGGGAACTACTCACCCTATATTCCAGCCGTGAGATCAGTAACGGTTTTGCCTATTCTCCTGATACCGAGTGGCAACGTGAGATGGAGGAATCCTTCCCCTATATAGAAACTCCGGACCAGATGGAAGCAGTGCGCAGGGTGAAAGAAGATATGGAAAAGCCACAGTGTATGGACCGCTTAATATGCGGCGACGTGGGTTATGGCAAAACAGAGGTCATATTAAGGGCTGCCTTTAAGGCAGTGATGGATGGCAAGCAGGTAGCTCTGCTTGTGCCCACTACTATACTGGCGCAACAGCACTTTACGACCTTTAGGCAGAGACTGGCTGTATTTCCCGTCAGGGTAGATGTGTTGAGCCGCTTCAATTCGCACAGGGAACAGAAAGAAACTGTTGCCGCACTGGCTGATGGCACGGTGGATATCTGCATTGGCACACATCGCCTGCTGCAAAAGGATATCAACTTCAAGAATCTAGGGCTGGTGATAGTCGATGAAGAACAGCGCTTCGGAGTGGCTGATAAAGAACGTTTGAAGAAGATGAGGCTGGAGGTCGATGTTCTCACCTCCAGTGCTACACCCATACCGCGCACCCTCCATATGTCACTGGTGGGAGTGCGGGACATAAGTATTATGGAGACCCCTCCGGAGGACCGCCTGCCAATCAAGACCTATATCTCTGAATATGATGACAGGCGGATTCGGAAGGCAGTGCTCAGGGAATTGGAGCGTAATGGGCAGGTCTTCTTTGTGCACAACCGTGTGCAGAGCATCGTTCAAATGGCGCAAAAGCTGGAAAGACTGGTCCCTGAGGCGCGTGTAATTGTTGCCCATGGGCAGATGCAGGCAAGCGAGCTGGAAGCGGTGATGCTTGAGTTCTCCCTGGGCGAAGTTGATGTACTTGTCTGCACTACCATTATAGAGTCGGGACTGGATATACCCAATGCCAATACCCTGATAATCAATGATGCGGATATGCTGGGGTTGGCACAGCTGTATCAACTGCGCGGCAGGGTGGGGCGTGGCACCGAACGCGCTTATGCCTATTTCTTCTATAAACGCGGCAGTCATCTTACCTCGGCTGCCGAAAAACGACTCAGCGCCATCTTTGAAGCCACGGAAATGGGTGCTGGTTTCCGCATGGCAATGAGAGATCTGGAGATTCGCGGTGCCGGCAATCTACTGGGAGCGGAGCAGAGCGGGCACGTAGCCGCTGTAGGCTTTGACCTCTACTGCCGCCTGCTGTCGGAGAGTGTTGCCCGCCTCAGGGCGGAGAAAGAGGGAGGGGAAGAAGTCCTGACTGGGTCAGGTGTGTCTCTTTCCCTTGAGCACCGTGCGCCTGTGATAGACTTGTCTATCCCGGCGCACATTCCCGAAGAATATATCGACGATGCGGATATTCGCCTCATTCTCTATCGCCGTATGGTGGTGGGGACATTGGAAGCAGTGGAGGATATGCGCGAGGAACTGCGTGATAGATTTGGACCCCTGCCTCAGTCCGTGCAGGATTTGCTCTACGTGGTGAAGTTGAAACTGCTGGCAGCAAGGGCAAAGGTGCGCAGCATCTCCGTTGAAGGGGATTACGTTGTCTTGCAGATGGTCGAGGGTGTGGAGGTTGAGCCGTTTGAGGTTGCTGGCGTGGGGCAGAGTGAAATCAGGTGGAGTGGGGATAGAATCAAGCTGTATAAAAAGTGGCAAGGAAAAAGATGGCAGGGGGCTCTTGAGAGACTGTTGGAGGGGCTTGCCTCTGAGTTGTAGTTGTACCCTTGTTAACTCCCCGCTTCCTGTTGCTTTGAGACGTATTTCTTTGTCATTCTAAATTAATTCCTCGTGCCGTATCATACCCCCGTGATTTTTTCTTATTGGAAAGCCCATATTCCCCTTCTGATTTTGCGCCTTTCTGCGTCCCTGATTGATTTTAATAATATTTAAACACTTTTTCTATGTCCATTTAACACTTCACAGCTACGATTAAAATGCATCTAAATGTTGGTGGGGAGGATAGCTATGAAGAAAAGGCGACTTCTTAGAATAATATCTACTTTCACTCTGGTAGTGATGCTTGTGCTCACACTTGCGGTGCCCGCTGCGGCTGCTGAAACTGTGACTTTCGGATTACCTACTGATGATGCCTGGGTGAAACAATCCTCAAAGGATGCCAACAAAAACTTTAATGGCGATAAAATGGACGTTGACTGTTCTAAATCTAAAAACTATCGTGACAGTCTGGTGATGTTCGATATATCCTCTGTCCCTGCTGGTGCTACCATTACTCAGGCTATTCTCAGAGTGTATGTGACCGATGTGGCGAGCAAAAACAGTGAAAGAACCATAGTAAACGGTGTTTATAGAGTACTGGCGGAATGGGATGAAAATTCTGTGACCTGGAACAGCCCTGGTTCTACGGCAGGGGTGCATTATGCAGATAGCCCGACCGACTCTGCTATTATACAGGGGGGCACTCAGGACGAAGGAAAATTCAAGGAATGGATAGTAACCGATGATGTTTCTGCTTTTGTCAGAGGCACGGCAAGTAACTATGGCTGG
>JAGHDJ010000141.1 GCA_021159955.1 Dehalococcoidia bacterium | reverse complement strand
TTCTTCGCCTGCATCTTAAGGTTCATTTCATATTCCCCACATTAATTCTAGCGTTTTCCCATCTTAGCATGAAAGCGATGGGACATTATGTGGGTAATTACATTCATAACAATAATTATCAATATAAGTATAACACCCGTGCCCATTGCCTTATCAAATGCCCTGGTCTCGGTAGCGAGATAAAACAGATGCAGCGACAGCGTTCTTCCTCCCGACAACAGCGATGTAGGCATAGCTGAACTGCCCCCCATGGTAACATAGAGACAGGCAGTTTCCTCCACAGTACGCCCCATAGTAAGGATTATCCCCGTTATCACGCCGGGCATCGCCGCAGGCAATATCACCTGCCTGACTGTCTGCCACTTGGTTGCCCCCAGTGACAGCCCCGCCTCGCGGTAAGAACGCGGCACCGTTCTCAACGCCTCTTCTACTGTCCGTATCATAGTGGGCAACTCCAGACAGACTAGAGTAAGCGCACCTGATAAAAGAGAGAAATTAAAATGCAAGACGATCACAAAAAGAACATAGCCAAAAAGACCCATTATGATGGAGGGAACACCCGCCAGCATATCAACAACATAGCGAATAATATGCGTGAGCCAGTTGTCAGAGGCATATTCAACAAGGTAAATAGCTGCCCCTATTCCCAGTGGTGTTAAGATTACTGTAGTGAGGATAACCAGATAGAGAGTAGTTATGATAACAGTAGATATACCACCCTCTCCATCCAACCCTCCAATGGGAGCGGTAAAAAGAAATTCTCTATCAATAGAACCCACCCCCTTGAAGAATACATATCCCACTAGAACAAATAATACGAGCATCGCTATTATGCCGCACAACCAGATGAACGAGAAAGCCACCTTCTGTGTGAGCCTGGCAGATATTCGCCCGGATGATTTTGTCATACGGCTAAGCATAGCTCTTTCCCTTCCTGGCAAGAATAAAGGCACAGCTGTTGATTATCATAATCAGCACCAGAAGCACCACACCGGTAGCAAAGAGAGCGCTCTCATGCAAACCAGTAGCATACATTATCTCTACGGCGATATTGCCGGTGAGTGTGCGAGCCTGACTCAATATAGAATGCGGCACGACAGGGGAATTACCAATAACCATTATCATAGCCATAGTTTCACCTACTGCACGCCCAACGCCAAGCACAATGGCTGCCCCTATCCCTGAGCGGGCTGCGGGCAACTGTACATGCCATATCGTCTGCCAGTGAGTTGCCCCCAAAGCAAGAGATCCCTCTTTATACCCCCCGGGAACAGAGCGGATATTATCCTCGGTAATGCTCACTACTGTAGGCAATACCATTGCTGTCAACACCAGTATCGCCGGCAGGATGCCATACCCCGAACCACCGAAAGTATTACGAATGAAGGGGACAAAAAGCGCCATCCCAACCAGACCATGCACCACGGAGGGAATTCCCACAATGGTCTCGACGATTATCCGTAAGACACTTCTTATGCGAAAAGGAGCCAGTTCAGCCAATAAGATAGCACAGCCAATACCCAGCGGAAGCACTAACACCAGCGTGCCCAGCGTGACCGCCACCGAGCCCAGAATCATAGTCCAGATGCCAAATTGTCCATTGCTGGGACGCCATTCCGTACCAAAGATAAAATTAAACAGTCCAACTTCACGAAAGGCAGGCATACCCTCATGGACAATAAATACAACTATAAGCCCCATAATTAATATGGATGAAACCCCGAGGAGGGTTATGCTCCGCTTCGCCAACCGATCAGTAAAATATCTTGAAACCATACTTTAATTCCTGCTTACAAGTTACCACAAAAAAACATGAGAAAACACCCCCTGTGGGATGGCACCTCTGCCACCCCACCGATTGAAAGGAGGAGGTATATGAAAAGGCTATACCGGGCTACCTGGATTTGATGTACCCTTCTTCTTCTACTATCGCCTGTCCGTCAGCACTGAGAGCAAAGTCAATAAACGTCTTCACCAGACCCTCAGGCTCTTCCTTGGTCAGGAAATACAGCGGTCGAACTATCGGATAAGTCCCCTGCGCTGCATTCTCTACCGTGCAGGTAATTCCATCTATCGTCAGTGCCTTCACAGTGTTATCCAGATAACCGAATGACAGGAATCCTATGGACAGAGGCGTCCCCGACACCGTGTTCTTTACCACACCATTAGATGGCTGGAAGATAGCACTATTGGTAATGTCAGGACCCTTTTTGCCCATTACCATCTCCTCAAAAGCCGCCCTGGTACCTGAACCCTCTTCCCTGGAAACCACCACTATTGTTGCATCAGGACCACCTACTTCACTCCAGTTGGTGATACTGCCTGCAAATATATTTCTTACCTGCTCTTTTGTTAATCCCGATACCGAGTTCGAGGAATGAACCACTATAGCAATGCCATCACGGGCAATACAGTGGGTTACCAGTGCAGGCTCGCTTTCCTTTAACTCACGGGATGCCGCTCCTATGTCTACCGTCCCGTTGTTCGCCGATTTTACTCCTACACTCGAACCTCCACCCTGTATCGTTATCTCCACCTTGGGATACTTTGCCTTAAATGCCGAAGCCAGTTTCTCCGCTAACGGCTGTACTGTCGTCGAACCAGCCTCCGTTATTTTGCCAGACAGCTTAGACGACGGCGCCGAGGTTGGACTTGATGTTGGACTTGATGTTGGACTTGATATCGAACTCGGCGAAGTTGCCGCAGGAACTGGTGTGCTCTCCTCAGAACACCCCACCAGAACAGACGACCCCAGCAGCAGTGCCACCAAAATCAGAGAAATCCACAATGTTTTTACTTTCAATTCCTATTGCCTCCTTCTATACTTAACTTACCATTACCTGCATCTCTACCTCGTACCAGCCTCCCAATATTCTCTTTCTTGCTTAAGCAGTATAACAGTCAATCCTTAAGGTTTGTTTAAGGTTTTGTTAAGAGCAGGTTAAACTTTATTTTTTCGTCATTTTAAATACATTTCATACACGCATTCAGACTAACCAAAACCACATATTTAACAAGCATCGACAGAAGCGCAAAAGAGTAAAAAGGGCGCGCTTTACTGCCTTTTTATTCTTATTCTGGCAACATTATGGAAAGTTGTTTGAGAGTAATTAACATATATACTTGCACCTTATGTCCAGTTGTGTTAATCTTATGTTCAGTAAGCTAATATTATGCAAAATGTCGTGGGGTGACACAATGAATAAGGATGTTGATTCTTTTCTAAATTACCTCTTGGTAGAGAAGGGGTTCTCAGGCAACACTATCGCCGCATATCATAACGACCTGTACCAGCTACTAGAATTCGTAGAGGGACAAGCCCCCAGAATGGGAAAGACTCCGTCGTGGGCAATAGTGAATCGCTCTCTGTTACTCAGTTATATACTAAACCTGAAACAGAGAAACTATTCATCCACTACGGTAGCCCGCAAGACAGCAGCAGTGAAATCTCTGATGCACTTCTTGTTTGCCGAAAAAATCATCAAGGTAGACCCCACAGAAAACCTGGGGGCACCGAAGGTATCAAAATCACTACCCAAGCCACTCTCCATATACGAGGTGCGACAACTTCTGGAGCAGCCAACAAAATCCCGTTCTCGCGAAGCCAAGAGAGATAAGGCAATGCTGGAAATGCTGTATGCCAGCGGCATGCGCGTGAGTGAACTGGTATCTCTCAACATAGAAGATATGAACTTTGACGAAGGCACTATCAGATGCCGCGGGAAAGGTGACAAGGAACGCCTTCTTCCAATCCACCAACAGGCAATCAACTATCTCAAGGAATACCTTGATAAAGTACGTCCCAAGATGGTATATGGCGACAAAGAGAAGGCGATGTTCGTAAATCGTCGAGGTGACCGCCTCACGCGGCAGGGGTTATGGCAAATTCTCAAAAATTACGCCCTCAAGGCAAATCTGGGTACCAAAATTACCCCCCATACCCTGCGCCACAGCTTTGCCACTCACCTGTTGAACGGCGGCGCCGACCTGCGCTCGGTCCAGGAACTCCTGGGACATTCAAATATCTCGACAACACAGATATACACTCACATCACCAGTGAGCATATGCGAAAAGCTTACGACGCATCCCACCCCAGGGCATAGCGAATTAAGGCATATACAAACAGGGGTCGCTCACCTACTTTTCTCCAGCACTCCAGAGGTCTTGAGTGGCAAATTCCTCACCGCCCAGCTTGGCTCTCAGGACATTCACAAGTTCCTCTATAGGAAGACGAATCTGCTTCATCCCATCCCTCTCACGAACAGTAACTTGCTTGTCATCTAAAGAATCAAAATCCACCGTGACACACAGTGGAGTTCCCGCTTCATCCTGCCGTCTGTAACGCCTGCCAATGCTCTGAGAATCATCATACTGAGTGACAAAATGCTTTCTCAAGAGCGAATATACGTCACGAGCCACCTTAACCAGATTCTCTTTGCGGCTCAGAGGAAGCACGGCAACTTTGACTGGCGCCAATGCGGGATGTAATCTCAGGACTATGCGAACCTCACCTTTATCATCTACTTCCTCATCATAGGCATCTACAAGGAACGCCAGTGCAGCTCTGTCCACCCCACCGGAAGGCTCTATAACATAGGGAAAAAACCGTTTTTTTGTCTCTTCGTCAAAATAGTCCAACCTTTGCTTGCTGAATTTGACATGCTGAGCCAGGTCGAAATCTCCGCGGTTAGCTATCCCTTCCAGTTCTGACCACCCCATAGGAAAGAGGTATTCGACATCCTGGCAACCAAGCGCGTAGTGAGCCAATTCGTCTTTCCCATGCTCACGCAGGCGGAGCTTATCCTTGTTCAAGCCCAGATTTAAATACCACTGAAAACGCTCATTGACCCAGTGATTAAACCACTCGTCAGCACTTTCTGGCTTGACGAAAAATTCCATTTCCATCTGCTCAAATTCGCGCGTGCGGAAGATGAAATTTCCCGGTGTTATCTCATTGCGAAAGGACTTGCCAATCTGAGCGATACCAAGGGGGAGCTTCTTACGGGTAGAGGCAAGTACATTCTGAAAATTGACGAATATGCCCTGTGCCGTCTCGGGGCGAAGATAAACTATACTGGCATCTTCCTCCACCGGACCCATAAAGGTCTTAAACATCAGGTTGAACAGGCGAGGCTCAGTAAGCTCCCCACCGCACGAAGGGCACTTGTCATCATC